>NZ_JBWGIO010000081.1:0-551 GCF_057784215.1 Mesorhizobium sp. CNPSo 4661
ACCTCTCGAACGGGCTGATCTGGCCGAAGGGCGGCTGAAGCCTCGACCGCCTATGCCGCAATGGCGCGTCGCGCGTTTCTTCCCCTGGGCGAAGCCCATTCCTCGCGAAACCAAGAAACGCGCGCCTGCGCCATCCTCCGCTTTGCTGCGGTCGCAAGCGATGCGGCGGCGGTCGCCTCCGGCCCCACGATCGCCATCGAGGTCGCATGGTGCGGGCTCGGAAACGAAGAACGGAGACTGAAAATGGCTACCATCGGCACTTTCAAGAAGACCAATGCGAACGAGTTCACCGGCGAGATCGTCACTCTCAGCGTCCAGGCCAAGGGCGTGCGCATCGTCCCCGATACCCGGGCCAGCGGCGAGAACGCTCCAAGCCACCGCGTGGTGGTCGGCAAGGCCGAAATCGGCGCCGCCTGGTCGAAGCGCTCCAACGAGGGCCGCGACTATCTCGGCCTCAAGCTGGACGATCCGAGCTTCACCGCTCCGATCTACGCCAACCTCTTCGCCGACGAGGAAGGCGAGGGACACAGCCTCATCTGGTCCCGCCCCAA
>NZ_JBWGIO010000082.1:0-448 GCF_057784215.1 Mesorhizobium sp. CNPSo 4661
GCCAGGTCCTTCATCTCGTTGGAGATGACCGACAGCGTCTTTTCATCGGCATGGCGGATGATCGGCGTGATCAGGCCGCCGGGGATCGACACCGCGACGCCGACATCGGCGTGCTTGTGCTTGACCATGGCGCTGTCCGTCCAGGAGGCATTGGCATCCGGCACCGCCATCAGCGCCATCGCCATCGCCTTGATCACCATGTCGTTGACCGAGAGCTTGTAGGCCGGGGCTTCGCCCTTGTCGGTCTTCCGCATCGGCGCCGCGGCATTCAACTGCGTGCGCAGCGCCAAGAGCGCATCGAGCTCGCAGTCGAGCGTCAAATAGAAATGCGGGATGGTGGACTTCGCCTCGACGAGGCGCCGCGCAATCGTCTTGCGCATGTTGTCATGCGGCACGAGCTCATAGGAGCCTTCGGCGAACAGCTTCAGCACCTGGTCGTCCGACATCG
>NZ_JBWGIO010000083.1:0-440 GCF_057784215.1 Mesorhizobium sp. CNPSo 4661
AGCAGATGGCCAGAGGAGCTGCCTCCCGTAGAAAGCTACGATCAGGATTTGCTTTGGGAGATGATGGACAAACCCGGCCCGTCTCTCGAGCCGGACCCGCGCCAGTTCCCCGACAAGCCGATCGGTGCATTTGCCAGCATCAACCTCCCGCCAAGCGAGGAGGTCCTCATCAACGATGAGCGTGACACGCCAGCGAAGAGGCCGAGGACCCTGGACAATCCAGACGGCCTTGCCGTTGAGCGGCAGCTGAGCGAGATCGCCAATTCAGGCGGTCGCCTGATGTCGTCGGCGGACCCCATCCATCAACTGGGTGCATTGCCATCGCAGGCGCAGGACATCGTCCAGGCCGGACGGCAAGAACCTGCCCGGTTCGCCTCAACCTGGTGGCCGCAGATGCCGCTCAACTTTGATTGGAGTATGTGGCCGACCCTGGAAGCAGC
>NZ_JBWGIO010000084.1:0-434 GCF_057784215.1 Mesorhizobium sp. CNPSo 4661
CTTCCGAAATGGGTTGGCGTCAACAACCAAACCCTACCGGAAAGCGCCGATGACCACCGACACGCCGCTCACTCGCTACAGCGCTACTAACGGCGCGCTCGCGAGCGGCTTCATAACCGCCGAGCTACACCACCTGATGGGACACGACCGGGCGTGCGCCTCCCACGCCTCTCGGACCCGAGTCCCAGGCCGTAGGCGTGAGGTGCTCCAGTCTAAATTTAAGCTATCCCGCCATTGCCAAACTTCAGCCCTGCAGTCGGTTTTGCAGTGCCTGCCGATCGGCACGGAGCCCGTCGAGGTCCAGCAGGACTGGCTGCCCTGGTTGCGCCAATCGCCTAACCAGCTCGCGTGTGCCGTCCACCACAAAGACGCCGCAATCATGACCGTTTCGCTGTTGGGGGATGCGGGGTGACTCCAAGCGCGCGCCCAGCCTT
>NZ_JBWGIO010000085.1:0-388 GCF_057784215.1 Mesorhizobium sp. CNPSo 4661
ATGATTTCCGGCACCTCGGGCAGGATGATCGTCTCCATCGTCTTGATGCCGGCCTGGGCCGCGCCCTTGGCATCGGTGATCAGGATGATCTTGCCGCCGCGCGCCGCCACTTCCTGCATGTTCGAGACCGTCTTTTCGAAGATGCGGTCATGCGGCGCGATCACGATCACCGGCATGTTCTCGTCGATCAGCGCGATCGGCCCGTGCTTCAGCTCGCCGCCGGCATAGCCCTCGGCGTGGATGTAGGAAATCTCCTTGAGCTTCAGCGCCCCTTCCATGGCCAGCGGGAAGTTGGTGTCGCGGCCGAGATAGAGCACGTCCTTGTAGCGCGACAGCTCGCGCGCGATGCGCTCGATCTGCTCGTCGAGCTTCAGCACCTGGGTGGCGA
>NZ_JBWGIO010000086.1:0-363 GCF_057784215.1 Mesorhizobium sp. CNPSo 4661
GGTGAGAATTCGGCCTTTCCGGCAGGTGCGCCGATCCCGTGGCCATCAGATATCGTTCCGTCTGGCTACGTCCTGATGCAGGGGCAGGCGTTTGACAAATCAGCCTACCCAAAACTTGCTGTCGCGTATCCATCGGGTGTGCTTCCTGATATGCGAGGCTGGACAATCAAGGGGAAACCCGCCAGCGGTCGTGCTGTATTGTCTCAGGAACAGGATGGAATTAAGTCGCACACCCACAGTGCCAGTGCATCCGGTACGGATTTGGGGACGAAAACCACATCGTCGTTTGATTACGGGACGAAAACAACAGGCAGTTTCGATTACGGCACCAAATCGACGAATAACACGGGGGCTCATGCTCAC
>NZ_JBWGIO010000087.1:0-333 GCF_057784215.1 Mesorhizobium sp. CNPSo 4661
GACCCGTCCATCTGCCGCGATTGTCCGATGCTGGCCTCATGCACCTCAAACGCCAAGGCCGAGCGCACCATCACGCGCCACGTCTGGCAAGACGCGCGCGAGCGGGTCGACGCCAACCGGCTCACGGCATGGGGCAAGGCCATCTATCGCCGCCGCAAGGAAACCGTCGAGCGATCCTTCGCCGATGCCAAGCAGCTCTTCGGCCATCGTTATGCCCGCTTCCGAGGACGCACACGCGTCGCCTGCCAGTGCCTGATCGCAGCCGCCGCCCAGAACATGAAAAAGATCGCAATCAGCCTCTGGCCAAAACCCAAACCAAGCCTCGCATGAGGC
>NZ_JBWGIO010000088.1:0-313 GCF_057784215.1 Mesorhizobium sp. CNPSo 4661
TATGCCGCTTCGGTTCAGGATCGGATCCAGTCCCTGGCTCGGGCCCATGCCCTGCTCGCGCGACGGGGTTGGCAAAACGTCCCGCTGCGCGAGGCGATACAAACTCAACTCGAGCCTTACGGCGCCTCGCGAGCCGTGCTGGAAGGCCCTGACATCATGCTTTTGGCTCACGCAGTCCAGCCTCTAGCCTTGTTCATCCATGAACTAGCTATCAACGCGGCTACGCATGGGTCGCTCTCTGGAGAGGCAGGTCAGGTCGCAATCAGTTGGAGCGACATCCCCCAAACAAACGGACTCGTCCTCATCTGGGAAG
>NZ_JBWGIO010000010.1:0-264152 GCF_057784215.1 Mesorhizobium sp. CNPSo 4661
TCGCGCACCAACTGACGTTCCGAGCGCACCCCGAACAGGTAGCCAACAAACAGCGCCTTGAACATCAAGGTCGGGTCCAGCGGCGGGCGCCCATTGTCGGCGCAGTACAACGGCGCCGTCAGATCGTGGATGAAGGAAAAGTCGATCGCGCGATCGATCTTGCGAAGCAGATGATCAGCCGGAACCAGCTGATCCAACGTTACCATCTCAAGCGCGGTCTGTTCGGGGGCGGGTCGCTTCAACATGACCCAGTGAATCAAAAACCCCCGGCTAACGCCAGGGGTTTGTCAGCAGTCTGAGGCGCGGGCTTGGCCCGCGCCTTTTTACTTGGGAGGATGGACCTTACTTCGCGATATCGAAGCGGTCGGCGTTCATCACCTTCGTCCATGCCTTGACGAAGTCCTTGACGAACTTGGCCTTGGCGTCAGTCGAGCCGTAGACCTCGGAGAGCGCGCGCAACTGCGCGTGCGAGCCGAAGATCAGGTCGGCACGGGTGCCTGTCCACTTGACCTGCTTGGTCTTGCGGTCGCGCGCCTCGTAGACCTCGTCCGAGCCGGGCTCGGAGCCGGCCGCCGGATCCCAGACGGTCGCCATCGAAAGCAAGTTGACGAAGAAGTCATTGGTGAGCTGGCCCGGCCTGTCTGTGAAGACGCCGTGCTTGGAGCCGCCGGCATTGGCGCCGAGCACGCGCAGGCCGCCGACCAATACCGTCATCTCCGGCGCCGTCAGCGTCAACAGCTGGGCGCGGTCGACCAGCATGGCTTCAACCGACATCGGCAGCTTGCCGCGGGCATAATTGCGGAAGCCATCGACTTTCGGTTCCAGCGCGGCAAAGGAGGCGACATCGGTCTGCTCCTGCGAAGCGTCCATGCGGCCTGGTGTGAAGGGCACCTTCACCTCATTGCCGCCATCCTTGGCCGCCTTCTCGACCGCGGCGACGCCGCCGAGCACGATGAGATCGGCCAGCGAGACCTTCTTGTCGCCGGTCTGGGCCGCGTTGAACTCCTTCTGGATGGCTTCCAGTTTGGCCAGAACCTTGGCGAGCTGGGCCGGCTGGTTGACCTCCCAGTCCTTCTGCGGCGCAAGGCGGATACGGCCGCCATTGGCGCCGCCGCGCTTGTCCGAGCCGCGGAAGGTCGAGGCGGAAGCCCAGGCGGTCGAGACCAGCTCGGAGACCGAGAGGCCGGAAGCCAGGATCTTGGCCTTGAGCGAAGCGATGTCGGCCTCGCTCACAAGCTCATGGTCGACCGCCGGGATCGGATCCTGCCAGATCAGCTCTTCCTTCGGCACGAGCGGGCCGAGATAGCGCACGAGCGGGCCCATATCGCGGTGGGTAAGCTTGAACCAGGCGCGGGCGAAGGCGTCGGCAAACTCACCCGGATGCTGGTGGAAGCGGCGCGAGATCTTCTCGTAGGCCGGGTCGAAACGCAGCGCCAGGTCGGTGGTGAGCATGGCCGGCGCGTGACGCTTGGAGGGGTTGTGCGCGTCCGGCACGGTGCCGGCGCCTGCGCCGCCCTTCGGCGTCCACTGATGCGCGCCGGCCGGGCTCTTCGTCAGCTCCCATTCGTAGTTGAAGAGGTTGTCGAAGAAATTGTTGCTCCATTTGGTCGGCGTCGTCGTCCAGGTCACTTCCAGACCCGAAGTGATGGCGTCGCCGGCGATGCCGGAGGCATATTTGCTCGACCAGCCGAGGCCCTGCGCCTCGATGCCCGCACCTTCGGGCTCGGCACCCACGAGCGAGGCGTCACCGGCGCCATGGGTCTTGCCGAAGGTGTGGCCACCGGCGATCAGCGCCACGGTTTCCTCGTCGTTCATCGCCATGCGGCCGAAGGTCTCGCGGATGTCGCGCGCGGCGGCGATCGGGTCAGGCTTGCCGTTCGGGCCTTCGGGGTTGACGTAGATGAGGCCCATCTGCACGGCGCCGAGATGGCCGCGAAGCTCACGGTCGCCCGAATAACGCTCGTCGCCAAGCCACTTGGCTTCGGAACCCCAATCCACGTCCTGCTCCGGCTCCCAAACATCGGCGCGGCCGCCGGCGAAACCGAAGGTCTTGAAGCCCATCGATTCCAGCGCGACGTTGCCGGTGAGGATCAGGAGGTCGGCCCAGGAGATCTTGCGGCCGTATTTCTGCTTGACAGGCCACAGCAGCCGGCGCGCCTTGTCGAGATTGGCGTTGTCCGGCCAGCTGTTCAGCGGCGCGAAGCGCTGCTGGCCCGCACCGGCGCCGCCGCGGCCGTCGCCGATGCGATAGGTGCCGGCGCTGTGCCAGGCCATGCGGATGAAGAGCGGCCCGTAATGGCCGAAGTCGGCAGGCCACCAGTCCTGCGAATCCGTCATGACCTTGTGCAGGTCCTTGACCACCGCATCGAGATCGAGGCTTGCGAACTCCTTGGCGTAGTCGAAATCCTCGCCCATCGGGTCCGACAGGTTCGACTGCTGATGCAGGACGGCAAGGTCGAGCTGGTTCGGCCACCAGTCACGGTTGGTCCGGCCGGCGGGTCCATGCGCCACGGGGCACTTGCCAGCGCTGTTGTCGTCGGTTTTGGCGTCCATCTTAGTCTCCGATTCTGCCGAGTTTTTTGCCGAGGTTGAATTTTGCCGAGGTTCCCGAGTTTCGGGAGGCAGCCATTGGCCGCGCCAATCTGGAATGATTCCAGACTAGGCCGGCCAGACGATAAAGACAAATTGCCTTTCCTGTTTCATTTGATAGGATTTTCTTATGATTGGCCTCACTGTCCGGCAGATGCAATATTTCGACGCGCTGGCGCAGACGCTGCATTTCGGCCGCGCCGCGAAGCTTGCCGGCGTCAGCCAGCCGGCCCTTTCCGCGCAGATCGCCGAAATGGAAGAGCGGCTGAACTGCCTGTTGTTCGAGCGCGGCGGCAAGACAGTGCGCATGACCGACGAGGCGCTTGCCCTGCAGCCGCGTATCGAACGCATTCTGGCCGACATACGTGACGTCGAGACGACTGCCCGGCGCGGCCGCCCGACCATGGAGGGACGCTTCCGGCTGGGCATCATCCCGACCGTCGCGCCCTACCTCCTGCCGCACGTGTTGCCGGAGTTGAAAAAGCACTACCCGTCCCTGCAGCTCGTACTGCGCGAGGCGGTGACCGCGTCGCTGGTCGAGGACGCGACGTCCGGCCGGCTCGACGCCTTCATCGCGGCCTTGCCGCTCGATCAGCCGGCGATCGTCACCGAAGGGCTTTTCCCCGACCGCTTCTTCCTCGCCGTTCCCGCCGGCGATCCGGCCTTCGCCTCGCCGCCGGTACCGCCCGAGAGCCCGGCGCTGGAGCGGCTCATGCTTCTGGAGGAAGGCCACTGCCTGCGCGAGCAGGCCTTGGCCGTCTGCGGCAATGTGCGGCCGGTGGCGATGGCAAGCTATGGCGCGACCAGCCTGACGACACTCCTCCAGATGGTGGCGCATGGGCTCGGCGTCACGCTGGTGCCGGAAATGGCGGCAAGTGCCGCCGGCGTCATGCCGGACCTGAGGATCGTGCCGTTCCAGGAGCCGATGCCGCAGCGCATGATCTGCATGGCCTGGCGGAAGAACAAGGTGCGGCAGGACGAGTGCGTGGAGCTGGCAAGGATCATACGCGGACTGGATCGGGCGGTGCTGGCGGCGTGAAGCCGACATCGGGCCGAAATCAAAGCACCCGAGACAGGAATTCGCGCGTGCGGGGCGACTGCGGATCGGCGATCATCTGGCGCGGCGCGCCGCGCTCGACGATGACGCCGCCGTCCATGAAGACAAGCTGGTCGCCGATCTCGCGGGCAAAACCGATCTCATGGGTGACGACGACCATGGTCATGCCGCTCTCGGCCAGGTCGCGCATGACCTGCAGAACCTCGCCGACGAGCTCGGGGTCGAGCGCCGAGGTCGGCTCGTCGAAGAGCAACACCTTCGGCTTCATCGCCATGGCGCGGGCGATCGCCACACGCTGCTGCTGGCCGCCGGACAATTCGCGCGGGTAGCGGTCGATCTTGTCGAGCAGGCCGACGCGCTTGAGCAGGATTTCCGCCTCGGCCTTGGCCTGGTCGGGCGCGATGCGCCGCACCTGCGTCGGCGCCTCGATGAGGTTCTCCATCACGGTCATGTGCGAGAACAGGTTGAAGGATTGGAACAGCATGCCGATCTCGGCGCGCCGCTGGCAGAGCAGATCGTCCTTGACTTCGTAGAGCTTGTCGTCCCGGAGGTCGTAGCCGACGAACTGGCCGTCGACGAGCAGGAGGCCGCCGCTGATCTTCTCCAGATGGTTGATGCAGCGCAGGAAGGTGCTCTTGCCGGAGCCGGACGGGCCGATGATGCAAGCAACGGAGCCTGCCGGAACATCGAGATCGATGCCCTTGAGCACTTCCAGCTGGCTGTAGGATTTGCGCACGCCGCGCGCAAACACCATGGAATCGGCGGGCACGCCGAAGCGGGCGCGGTTCTCGGACTTCACATCGCTCATCGGGCAATGCCGCGCAGGCTGATGGCGTTGCGTAGCGTGCGCATCGAGAGCGGCTCGCGGCGCGTGTCGCTGCGGCCGAAATGACGCTCGAGGAAATGCTGGCCGACCGACATGATGCTGACCACCGCAAGGTACCAGAACGCCACCACGATCAGCAGCGGGATCGTCTCGAAGGTACGCGCGTAGATGCTCTGGGCCGAATAGAACAGATCGTCGACCGCGATGAAGGTCACCAGCGATGTCATCTTGAGCAGGTTGATGGCCTCGTTGCCAGTCGGCGGCAGCACGAAACGCATGGCCTGCGGCAGCGTGATGCGTTTCAGGATCATTCGATAGGGCATGCCGAGCGCGCTCGCCGCCTCCGCCTGGCCCGACGGCACCGACTTGATGCCGGCGCGGATGATCTCGGCCATATAGCCCGCCTCGCAGAGCGAAAGCGCGACGACGGCCGAGAAGAAGGGCGTCATGAAATCGTTGGTGCGAACGGAAAAAAGCGTGCCCAGGAACGGAACGGTCAGCGAGACCTCGCGCACCAGCAGCGACAGGTTGAACCAGAAGATGAGCTGGATCAGCGCCGGCACGCCGCGGAAGAACCAGACATACACGCCGGCAAAGCCGCGCAGCACCGCGCTCGGCGACACGCGCATGATGGCGATCACGGTGCCGATGACGATCGCCAGCGCCATGATCACCACGGTGAGGATCAGGGTGTTGGCGAGGCCGCGCATGATCGAAGGATGGAAGAGATAGCCCCCGGCCGTGCCCCAGGCGAAGGCCGGGTTGCTGGCGAAGGCCCTGACGACGAGGAAAGCCAGCAGCAAGGCGAGCGCCGTGCCGACCCAAATGCCATAGCGGCGCTGCGGCACGACGGTGAGCCGGGCCACCGCGGCGGCGGCGCCTTGCTCGATGCTCATCTCGGTCGGGTGGGCCGCGCCCATCGCTCAACTCCTGATCATGTCAGGCATCCGGCTGACCGGATGCCGATGTCCCGTTCAAACGCCGGCGCGCCCTGCCGGGCGCAAACACGTTGTGCTGATTTTGCGCATGGTCCTTCGCGAAAATCGATTCCGATTTCGGATCGATTGCCTTAGTCCGCGCGCAGCGCATCCATGCTGTTGACGAAATAGGGTTCCTTGATTGCGTAGGCGCCCATGCCGTATTTCTCGAGAATGGTCTTGTAGGTACCGTTCTTGAACAGCTCGGAAAGCGCGGCGACCATCATGTCGGCGGTGCCCTTGTCGTCCTTGGCGATTGCCATGCCGAGCGGGGCAACCTCATAGAGCTTCGGCAACACGACGAGCTGGCCCTTGCTGGTCACCTCGAAGTAGCTCGACGCGGTCGCGTCGTCCATACGGGCGTCGATGCGGTCGGAGAGCGTCGCCTGGGTGCTGTCGGCGGTCGAGTTGAACAGCGACTTCTGGATCGCCGCCTGCCCTTTGTCGGTGCAGTCCTTGCTCAGCTTGTCGATCAGGAAGTCCGAAGCGCTGCCGCCGGTGGCGCCGATGCGCTTGCCGCACAGGCCGTTGTCGGCGGACAGGCTGTCCTTCTTGTCGGGCGTCGTCGAAACGGCGATGCCGGCCTTGAGGAACATGATGAAGTCGACCTGCTTCAAGCGCTCGGGCGTCGCCGAGAAGGTCTCCCAGGCGATCTTGAAGCGGCCGGCGGCGAGGCCGGGGATCATCGATGGGAACGGAATGCGCTGGACGTCCAGCTTGGCGTCGAGGGCTTTCGCCACCTCGCCGGCGAGGTCGATGATGATGCCGGTTTGCTTGCCGTCGGCGTCGAGATATTCGAACGGCGCGAAGTCGACCGTGTTGGCGACGGTGAGCGCGCCCGACTGCTTGACCTCATCCGACTTCGGAATTTCGGCGGCCTTGGAAAGGCCGCTCCAGGCCGTGGCGAAAGCAGCCAGCGCAAGGCCGGCCATGCGTAGATTTGTTCTCATTTTCGTTCCCCTGTTGCTCATTCTTCATTGCCCCGGCGCGCCATGAACAGGTCGACGCAGGGGCGGACCGTCCGATCGCCTACGCGCTCGCCGCCTCCGCGGTCTTCTTCTTGCGGTAGTGATAGTTCTTGTCGATGCGCTCCATCAGGTAGTCGCCATAGAGCACCGGTTCGTATTTTGGGCTGGCGCCGGCGGGCACGCAGACGGGCAATGCCGCGATCGTCTCGTCCATCGACGGGTCGAAGAAGAAGGGCTGCGAGTAGCGCTCGCGCCCCGACCGGTTGATGACGCGATGCGGCGTCGAGACGAACTGGTCGTTCGACCAGCGCGCCAGGATGTCGCCGACATTCATGACGAAGGAATCCGGGATCGGCGGCGCCGGCACCCATTCGCCAGCCTTGTTCTTGACCTCCAGGCCGCCCACGTCATCCTGCGCAAGCAAGGTGATGAAACCATAATCGGTATGCGGGGCGGAGCCGAACAGCCCCTCCTCGTGCGGCTGCGTCGGATAGTGCAGCAGCCTGAGGAAGGTTGTCGGCTGATCGAAATAGCGATCGAGGCTACCGGCCGGAAGGCCGAGCGACAGCGCGATGGCGCCGACCATCTTGCGGGCAAGCGTGCTCATCTCGCCGACATAGTTCTCGATCGTTTCCCGGAAGCCGCCCAGCGCGGCCTCGTCCGGCCACTGGTTGGGACCTTGCAGCGGCTTTTCGGCGAGAGCCCGAGGATCATCTTCGCCGACCTCATGCATGAAGAAAATCGACTCGCTCTGGTTGGGCTTGCTGACGGTCGCGACCGACGAGGTGACGATGGTCGAACCGGCGAAGGGCAGATAGCCGCGGAAATTCCGGTCGATCTTGAGCTTGAGCTTTTCATCCTCCGGCAAGGCAAAGAAGCGCTTGCTTGCCTCGCGCACCGCCTCGACATCGGCGCGCGGGATCGGATGGCCGACGACGTATAGGAAGCCGACCGTCTCGAGATAGCGGCGCAGCGTCGCCGCCGTCGCCCGGATCGCATCCTGGTCGGCGCCGTAGAGAGCCGACACGTCGAGGATCGGAATTTCGGAAAAGTCGCCGCGCTCTCGTTCGCCCATTTTCGATCATCCTGTCTTGAACATAAGATACAGTACTGTATTTCTACACATCCAGACGGGCTCATCAATAGGCTTTCGAAAGCAGGCACGACATGGCACCACGCAAGATCATCATCGACACCGATCCCGGCCAGGACGATGCCTTCGCCATTCTGTTCGCGCTCGGCTCGCCGGCCGAGATCGAGGTGGTGGGCATCACCACCGTCGGCGGCAATGTGCCGCTGCCGCTGACGTCGAAGAATGCGCTGAAAGTGGTCGAGCTTGCCGGGCGGCCCGACGTGCCGGTTTACGCCGGCTGTCCGGGGCCGATGGTGAAGAAGCTGATGACCGCCGAATATGTGCACGGCAAGACCGGGCTCGACGGCGCCGATCTCCCCGAGCCGGTAACGCCGCTGCAGAGCGAGCATGGCGTCAATTATCTCGTCCGGGCGATCATGGACGCGCCGGAAGGCGAGCTGACCGTCTGCACGCTCGGACCAATGACCAATCTGGCGATGGCCATGACCATGGAGCCCAGGATCATCCCGCGCCTGCGCGAAGTGGTACTGATGGGCGGCGGCTTCTTCGAGGGCGGCAATGCGACACCCGCCGCCGAGTTCAATATCTTCGTCGACCCGCACGCGGCGCACAAGGTGTTCGACAGCGGCGTGCCGCTGACGATGGCGGGCATCGACTGCACCTACACGGCGATAATGACGCTGGAGTGGCTCGACCGCCTGCGCGCCACCGGCAGCAGGGCGGCGATGGAGGCTGCCAACCTCGCCGACTTCTACCGCCAGTATGGCAGCCACAAATTCGGCACCCCGGGGCGGCCGATCCACGATGCCTGCGTAACCGGCTATCTGCTGGCGCCGGAGATCTACGAAAAGCGCCAATGCGCGGTGACGGTGGACATCGTCTCGCCCGAGACGATCGGCATGACCGTGGTCGACTGGTGGCATGTCACCGGACGGCGCAAGAATTGCAACGTGCTGCGCCGCATCGAGCCGGCGCCGTTCTTCGAGCTCATGCTGCAGCGGATCAGCGCATTGCCCTGAGCCCAGAAAGCATGGCGGTTTCGCTCGAGAACGACATGCATGGGCCAGGAGAGACAGCGTTCCACGGTGGACGGCGACGGTTGCGGGTTGCGAAGCGGGCAAACATCGGATTGATCAGGGATGGCCGGGCGAATTGCCACCGGCCGCCACGGAGGCCTGGAAGCAGTTGAAAGCGGATGCCGCCTCGGCGAAGACCAAACGATCGTCCCGGGCGCGCAGCGGATCAGCAGCACGGCAGACGCTGAGCCGCGAGGCGTGGATCGCAGCGGCGCGCAAGGTGCTGGAAAAGCGCGGCATCGCCGAGGTCAAGATCGACCGCCTGTCCAAGCAGCTCAAGGTCACGCGCGGCAGCTTCTATTTCCACTTCACCAGCCTCGCCGACCTCCGCGACGGGCTGCTGCAGGAATGGCGCGACATCAACTGCGCGCCGTTCTGGGCGATGCAAGAGACGCATGACGTGGACGGCCTGCGGTTCTTCACCGACATCGTGCATGTCTGGGTCGACGAGGCGCCCTTCAGTCCCCTGCTCGATCTTGCCGTGCGCGACTGGTCACGGACATCGCGGAAGCTGGCGCAGGAAGTGAAGGACATGGACGATTTGCGCATCGCGCTGCTCGACCGCTCCTTCCGTGCGATGGGCTATTCGCCCGACGAAAGCCTGGTCAGGGCGCGCATCACCTATTTCCACCAGATTGGCCAATACGCGCTGTCCTTCAAGGAGGATCCGGCCGTACGCCGCAGCTATCAGCCGCTGTTCGGCGAAGTGCTGCTCGGTCCGCTCGTCCAGGAACCAGGCTCGGCGCCAAGGCCGTCAGAGATGAAGGCAGGCCGGCGATCGTAGAGCGGCCATGCGTCGGGTTACCTGCCAGCCGTATCTATCCTTGCCGGCTTCCACCAAGCCTTCACGGCACAAAGATCAGAAACACAGAGAGCACCTGTCACGGGCATCCTTGCCCGCCAAGCCGGTCGGTCAAAATACGATTGAGGACTGGGCGCGATTTCTAGCGTCGAATACATCAATGGCCTTGCGAACCGCCCCACAGAATCTTTCCAGAAGCTCCGGCTCGTTCCCCAGCCGACGGCGCAGCGACAGGGGCACTTCCAGCTGTGCGCCTTTCCCCGTCAGTCCTCGGTTAACGATGTTCGAATCCTGGATACCTGGAAACGGATGATTGTCCTTTTTCGTCTGGAAGCCGGTCTCCTGCAGACGCCATGCGATCTCTGAAACCAACGCGGCGTCCTTGCCGCCCAGGTAGACTGTCGCGGGATCGTCCCGATCCTGGCGGCCGTGGATGGTGACGACAGTGGACTTCGTCCGCAACAGTTCCAGCGCGGTTGCCTCGTCGAAATTCCTGGACGTTATGTGCAGCTCCCGGTTGCTTTCCGGCATGAGCCCTTCAAAGCAATACATATCGAGATCGCGCCCCGCTATCGTCTCGGTGATCAGGGAGGTGCGGGGCTCGATCTTGCCGCCATGCGGGGCCATGACGATCGCGCCGCCGGTTCGCTCGCCGCGCCGGACGACTATGCGATAATCCATGTTTTCGATTTTGGCGGCTTTCAGCGCCGCGAAATTTGGAAACTCGTTGTCCATAAATGCCGTTTCAAGCCGTTTTCTGCGCCACCAATCCCAATTCCTCCACCATCGCCTCGCGCATCAGGAATTTCTGCGGCTTGCCGGTCACCGTCATCGGCAGCTCGGCGCGGAAACGGATGTGGCGCGGCACCTTGTAATGCGCGATCTGGCCGGCGCAGAAGGCCTTGATCTCCTCGGCGGTGGCGATCTGGCCGGGCTTCAGGACGATCCAGGCGCAGAGCTCTTCGCCATATTTGTCGTCCGGAATGCCGAAGACCTGCACTTCCTTGATCTTGGGATGGCGGTAGAGGAATTCCTCGACTTCGCGCGGATAGACGTTCTCGCCGCCGCGGATGACCATGTCCTTCACCCGGCCGACGATGTTGCAATAGCCCTCGGCGTCGATCGTCGCGAGGTCGCCGGTGTGCATCCAGCCGTCGGCGTCGATCGCCTCGCGGGTCTTGTCGGCGTCGTCCCAATAGCCCTTCATCACCGAATAGCCACGCGTGCAGAGCTCGCCAGGTTCCCCGACCGCGACGGTGGCGCCGTCGGCGCCGGCCGCCTTGACCTCGACATGCGGGTGGATGCGGCCGACGGTGGAGACGCGCTTTTCCAGTGGGTCGTCGACGCTGCTCTGGAAGGAGACGGGGCTGGTCTCCGTCATGCCATAGGCGATGGTCACTTGCGACATATGCATGAGCGAGACGACCTTCTTCATCACCTCGATCGGGCATGGCGAGCCGGCCATGATGCCGGTGCGCAGGCTGGAGAGATCGAAGCTGGAAAAATCGGCGTGATCGAGCATGGCGACGAACATGGTCGGCACGCCATAGAGCCCGGTGCAGCGCTCCTGCGCGACCGCTTTCAGCGTCGCGCCGGCATCGAAGCCTTCGCCCGGGAAAACCATGGTGGCGCCCTTGGAGACGCAGCCCATCGTGCCCATCGACATGCCGAAGCAATGGTAGAGCGGCACCGGGATGCAGAGCCGGTCGTCGACAGTGAGCCGGATCGCCGAAGTGACGAAATTGCCGTTGTTGACGATGTTGGAATGCGTCAGCGTCGCGCCCTTCGGCGCGCCGGTCGTGCCTGAGGTGAACTGGATGTTGATGGCATCGCCGGGCTTCAGGCCTTCGGAGATGCGGTCGAGGCTGTCATGCTCGTCGCGGCCGGCCATGGCCAGAACATCGCCGAAATTGAACATGCCGGGCGAGTTGTCTTCGCCCATGCGGATGACGATTTCGAGCGCCGGCAGTTTCTTCGCCTTGAGCTTGCCGGGCTCCGCCTTGGCGAGCTCCGGCGCCAGCGTCTCGATCATCCCGAGATAGTCGGAGGTCTTGAACTGCGCGGCGGTGACCAGCGCCTTGCAGCCCACCTTGTTGAGAGCGTATTCCAATTCGGTCAACCGGTAGGCCGGGTTGATGTTGACCAAGATCAGGCCGATGCGCGCGGTGGCAAACTGCGTCACCAGCCATTCCCAACGGTTCGGCGACCAGATGCCGACGCGGTCGCCTTTTTCCAGCCCGAGCGCCAGGAAGCCAGCAGCCAGCGCGTCGACCGTGTCCGACAGCTCGCTCCAGGTGAAGCGCTTGTCCTGTCCTACGAAGACGGCGGCGTCGAGCGTGGCGTATCTGCTCACCGTGTCGGAAAACAGCTCCGGAATGGTCTTGTCGAGCAGGGGCACCGAGCGGTCGCCCGACACATGCGCCTTGCCGCCAAGCGGAGCGACGAAGGCGCCGCTGGCGCCGCGCCGGCGCAGATTGGTGGCGTTCATGAGTTCGTCGAGTTTGATCGCCATCGCCGTCTCCTCCCGGGATGGGCCCAGCCTATCAGCCTGTCGGGATGGTGGAAACCCGCCGAAGGTATGGGGGTTTACGCGACCAGCCCGGCCATCTTCGCGGCGATTTCCCGCAACCCCGCCTCGTCCGCGGCATCGCGCTGCTTCTTCGAAGCGACGAGGCAGGCCTGCGACTTCAGGATCGTACCGTCGCCCAGCACCTTGAGATGGTTGGCGCGCAGCGTCGAGCCGGTGGTGGTGATGTCGACGATGACGTCCGCCAGGCCGGCAGCCGGGGCGCCCTCGGTGGCGCCGAGGCTTTCGACGATGCGGTAGACCTGGATGCCGTGCTTGAGCGAAAAGAACTGCTGCGTCAGCCGCCAGTATTTGGTGGCGATCCTGAGCCGCCGGCCGTGACGCTGGCGGAAATCGGCGGCGACATCGTCGAGGTCGGCCATGCTGTCGACGTCGAGCCAGATGTCGGGCACGGCGACCACGACATCGGCATGGCCGAAGCCAAGGCGGGCGACGATCTCGGCGCGCGCTTCCCAATCGGCAAGATTCTCGCGCAAAAGGTCCTCGCCGGTGATGCCGAGATCGACCGCACCCTGGCCGATCTCGCCGGCGATCTCGGACGCGGACAGGAAGGCCACCTCGACATTGTCGAGGCCGTCGATGCAGGCGCGGTATTTGCGATCGTCCTCAGGCAAGGTGACGGCCAGGCCGGCCTTGGCCAGCACTTCGAGGGACTGCTCCTTGAGACGGCCTTTCGATGGGATCGCCAGCGTGATCATCGCGCGCCCTCCCGCAAAGCCTCGATACGGTCGAGCCAGACTGAAAAGCCGACGCCGGGGATAGGCTTTTTCGCGCCGAGCAGCGTCAGCAGCCGATCGTAGCGGCCGCCGCCGGCCAGCGGACGGTCGCCGTCACCCGCGGCAATCTCGAAGACCAGGCCGGTGTAGTAATCGAGCGGGCGGCCGAAGGCGGCGTCGTAGCGGATTTGCGCCGAGGACAGGCCATGCGCCTCGATCGCCTTGGCGCGGGCGGCAAAATTCTCCAGCGCCGGTCCCAGCGACAGGCCGGCATCGGCGGCAAATTTTTCCAGCGCCGCGGTCGCGCCGTCGAGCGCCACGTCAATCTCGAGAAAACCCTTGAGCGCCGAAAAGGCGTCGTCGGACAGCCGCACGCTGCGCAGTTGCGCTTTCTCGATCAGCCGGCGGGCGATATCGGCCGGGGCGCGGCCGGACGACGCCGACAGCCCCGCCTCCTCCATGCCTTCGGCAATATGCGCGGCAAGGCCTTCCGCATCGCCGTCGAGCGCCAGCAGGGCGACTGGACCGGCAAGCTGGCTGTTGCGCGGCGGATTGGCGAGATCGGCAAGGGCTGCTTCCAGCATCGGCGCCGAGCCGAAGGCGCGGGCAAGACGCATGCGCCACCCCCGCGGCAGGCCGAGCGCCGCCAGCACCGCCTCGAACAGGGTCTGGTCGCCGAGCGTGACGGCAAGTGGCTGGCCGGGCAGCACCAGCGAAAGCAGCGCATGCGCGTCGGCCAGTGAACGGGCGTCGGCGGCGGCCGTATCGCGATCGCCAAGATCCTCGATACCGGCCTGGAAGAACTCGTTGCCGCCGTCGCGGCGCTGGCGGAACACCTCGCCCAGATAGGAATAGCGGCGCGGCGTGCCGGCCTGGCTGGCGATGTGGTCGAGGCAGACCGGGATGGTGAATTCGGGCCGCAGGCACAGCGTCTTGCCGGTCTCGCTCTCGGTGAGGAAGATGCGGCGGCGCAGGTCCTCGCCGGCCATGTCGAGGAATGGATCGGCCGGCTGCAGCACGGCGACCTCGACCGCGTGGGTGTCGCGGGTGGCGAAGAGTTTGACGATGTCGACGGCGATGTCGGGGCGGGTGGTCATTGATAGGTCGGGCGCGAGGCCCCCCTCTCTGTCCTGCCGGACATCTCCCCCACAAGGGGGGAGATCAGCAGCTCGAAGCGCGGCGCCTTTCTTTCGGCGCTGGAGATTGGCGAAAGCGTGCGCGACGTCCAATCTCCCCCCTTGAGGGGGAGATGGCCGGCAGGCCGGAGAGGGGGGCTCAAGCGCCACCCTTCGTGCGATCGGCTGCCTGCGCCGCAAGTATCTTCTTCACCTCGCCAACCAGCTCGCTCTCCGCCACCGTCACCTGGGCAGGCCTTGCAGCGCGCCATTCGGCATTGTCGGTGATCTCGGCCGACATACGCGCGCCTTCGATCAGGTCCTTGATCTGCAGCTCGCCCCTGGCGCGCTCGTCGCCGCCCTGGATGATGGCGACCGGGCTGCCGCGGCGGTCGGCATATTTCAGCTGCGCCTTCATGCCGGCGCCGCCGAGATACATTTCGGAGCGGATGCCGGCGGCGCGCAGGTCGGCGACCATCTTCTGGTAGCGGCCGAGGCTTTCCGTATCCTTGTCCATCACCAGTACCACGACCGGCGCGATGACATCCGAGGCGTCGAGCTTGCCGAGATTCTTCAGCGCCGTCATCAGCCGGGAGACACCTATGGAGAAGCCGGTCGCCGGCACCGGCTCGCCGCGGAAGCGCGACACCAGCCCGTCATAGCGCCCACCGCCGCCGACCGAGCCGAAACGCACGATCTGGCCTTCGTCATTGGGGATCTCGGCGAGCAGTTCGGCCTCGAAGACCGGGCCGGTGTAGTACTCGAGGCCGCGCACGACGGAGGTGTCGATGAGCACGCGGCCCGCGTAACCGGCGGCATCCACCATAGCCGCAATCGCCGCCAATTCCTCGACGCCTTCGCGGCCGGTGTCAGCGAAATAGTCCAATGTCTTCAACCAGCGGATCTGGGCTGCGTTCGGCGAGATGTCGGTTGCCACCTCCAGCTTGCGCCATTCGCCGGCCGCCGAACCCGGTTCGTAATTCATGAAATAGAGAACCGTCTCGATCGCCTTGCGTTCGAGACCGGCGCCTTTGGTGAAGTCGCCGCTTTCGTCCTTGCGGCCGGCGCCAAGCAGCTGCGCGATGCCTTCGGGGCCGATCTTGTCGAGCTTGTCGATGGCGCGCAGCACCGTCAGCCGGCGCCCGGCATTCTCGTCGCCGCCGAGGCCGATCGCCTCCAACACGCCGTCCAGCACCTTGCGGTTGTTGACGCGGATGATGTAGTCGCCGCGCTTGATGCCGAGCGCCTCCATGACATCGGCCATCATCGTCGCCATCTCGGCGTCGGCGGCGACGCCCGCCACGCCGTTCGGCGTGCCGATCGTGTCGGCGTCGAACTGCATGAACTGGCGAAAGCGACCGGGACCGGGCTTCTCGTTACGGAACACCCAGCCGGAGCGGTAGCTGCGATAGGGCTTCGGCAGCTTGTCGTAATTCTCGGCGACGAAACGCGCCGTAGGCGCGGTCAGGTCGTAGCGCAGCGACAGCCACTGGTCGTCATCGTCCTGAAAGGAAAAGACGCCCTCGTTCGGCCGGTCCTGGTCAGGCAGGAACTTGCCCAGAGCATCGGTGTATTCGATCATCGGCTGGTCGGCCGGCTCGAAGCCGTAAAGCTCATAGACCGAGCGGATCGTCGCCATCATCTTCTCGACGGCGCGAATGTCTTCGGCGCTGCGGTCGGCAAAACCGCGCGGCAGCCGCGCTTTCGTCTTTTCCGATTTGTCGGCCATGGGATGATCTTCTCTGGTAATGGGCGCGCGTTTCCTAAACGATGCGGCTTGGAGCAGCAAGGGTTAGCAGGCTCTGCTTCTCCCTTCGCGGGAGAAGGAGAGGCGCGCCTGAAACAAAACCGCGCCAAAAACGAAACAATTCCGCCATCGGCGCGGCATGCTGCCGACACAATCGGCGACCATAAAGCGCACCGAAACAAGGGGTTCGGGGCCATGACGACGGCTAACGACATCATCGAGAGCGGCAGATCGGCCAGGCTGCGGCCCGCCGGCAACGCCGCCGTCAAGCCGGCGCAGCAGCCGGCCGGGCCGTTTGAGGTTGCGGCGGCCAAGCCGAGTGCGCGCGACGCGCTGGTGACGGGGCTTCTGGTCATCTACCCGGCCTTCGCCGCGGTGGCGGCGATCCTCGCCGGACTGTTCCTGGCCGGCGCCAGCAGCGTTTGATCGTGCACCCTTGCCTTCTCCCCTTGTGGGAGAAGGTGGATCGGCGCGGTAGCGCCGAGACGGATGAGGGGTGTTCCAGCGGAGTGAGACGTTGGCAAACTTGCCGTCTCGTCCGGCGGTGCCAAGCTGGAGCACCCCTCATCCGACCGAGCTTCGCTCGGCCACCTTCTCCCACAAGGGGAGAAGGAAGAAGGCGCCTACTTCGGCCTTTTGAGCTTCTTTCGCTCCTTCTCCACCTCCGCCCTGCAGTAGCAGCCTTCGAGATGGTCGTTGACCAGGCCCATGGCCTGCATGAAGGCGTAGACCGTGGTCGGGCCGACAAAGCTCCAGCCGCGCTTCTTCAATTCCTTCGATATCCTGACCGACACCGCCGTGGTCGGATTGGCGCGCAGATGCGCCAGGTCGACGATTTCGGGCCGCTCTTGCGGACCCGGCTCGAACCTCCAGAACCAGGCGGCCAGGGAGCCGAACTCGTCCACCATCTCGCGGGCGCGCTTGGCGTTGTTGATGGTCGAGACGATCTTGCCGCGATGGCGGATGATGCCGGCATTGCCGAGCAGGCGCTCGACATCCGCGTCGGTGAACGCCGCCACCTTGTCGAAATCGAAACCGGCAAAGGCCTCGCGGAAATTCTCGCGCTTGCGCAGGATGGTCAGCCACGACAGACCCGACTGGAAGCCTTCCAGGCAGATCTTTTCGAACAGCCGGCGATCATCCGTTACCGGCCGGCCCCATTCATGGTCGTGATAGTGGAGATAGTCCGGCAGGTTGCCGTGCCAGAAGCAGCGCGCCTTGCCGTCGGGGCCGTCGAGAATACCGGCATTTTCAGTCGCCATCGCTCGCAAATCCATTCGTTAATGCGCTTCAGCGCCGCTTTTACCGTGGCTTTACCAGATTCCTGAACCGGCCGGTAACCACACCAAAAGGTTTACTGACAAAGCGGCATTTTACGCATTCCGATTCATGTTTTGCTTGCCGCTCCGCGCCAAGGATCGCGAAACCGAGGGCGTCCTCTCCGCCCCGGGTGAGTTCGACGATCAAGGTGCGTTCCGATGAAGACAGCGTTTTGCTCCCTGCTAGGTGCTGCGGCGATCCTTGCCGCCGGCGCCACGACCTCCCTTGCCAATGACCGTTATGCTGACCGGCCGCCGGTGATGGTGAGCCCCGACCTTTCGGCGCCCTGGGTGCTGCAGCTTGGCCAGGCACCGGGCATCGTCAAGCCCGCTCGCCAGGCAACGCAGCAGCCGCTGCGCCGCCTGTTCCAGGCGCAACCCGACGGGCAGCGCACGGCCACCGTGCAGCAGCCGGCCAAGCGCATGGTGATGCGGCCGCAGATCAATCCGGTCTACCTGCCGCAGGAAGTCGCCTATGACGGGCCGGCGAAGCCAGGCACCATCGTCATCGACACGCACCAGAACTTCCTCTTCCTGGTCGAGAAGAACGGCAAGGCGAGGCGCTACGGCGTCGGCACCGGCAAGCCCGGCTTCGAATGGTCGGGCACCCACAAGATCACCGACAAGAAGGTCTGGCCGGACTGGCGCCCACCGGCGGAGATGATCAAGCGCGAGGCGGCCAAGGGCCGTTACCTGCCGACCTATCTTGCGGGCGGCATGGAGAACCCGCTCGGGGCGCGCGCGCTCTATATCGGCACCACCGAATACCGCATCCACGGCACCAACCAGCCCTGGACGATCGGCGGCGCGGTGTCATCCGGCTGCATCCGCATGCGCAACGAGGACGTCGTCGACCTTTACGAACGCGTGAATGTCGGAACCACGGTCGAGGTGATATAGTCACAGCGAATCAGCCGGTTAGACGGCGCAACACTTTTAGTCTCCTGCTGTTGCAGCCAAGTCATAGTGCGATCCCACGGGATGTGCTTAAACCGGTGACAGAGTTTACGGGGGACGGGCCGTGTGGGGATACGGTCGGTCACGAAAGGGCAGCGCGGGCAACCGCGCTGCCCTTTTCAATTTGATTTTTCCTTTGATGCATGGCGCGGCAAGTCGCCCGGGAAGCAGACGGTTTCGCTTTCGGGGCTGATTTCCCGGCGATCCTCTGCTATTGCACTGCACAAAATCTCAGTTGTTTCGCAATTCCAGACAGAAAGCCGCTCCCGCGCCTGTCCCCTGAATTGCTCCTGAAGGCAGAGGTGCCAGCCATGACCCGGACCGACGACAGCCGCTACCTGAAAGGCGGCCCGGTCGCCCAGCGCATCATCGCTTCGGTGCACGAAGACGCGGCGATCGCTACGGCCGAAGGCTTTCCGCCGAAGCTGGTTTCAATCACCGTCGGCGATATAGCGGCGGTCGACGTCTATGTGCGCAACCAGCGCGCCAAGGCGGCTCTTGCCGGCATAGGTTTCGAGGAGCGGCGCTTCGCCGCCGACATCACCGCCGGCGAGCTGGAAGCGGCGATCCACGGCCTCAACGCCGACCCGCGCGCCACCGGCATCATCATCCAGCGTCCGGTGCCGGCGCATATCCCGATCAAGACGCTGCAGGCGGCGGTGCATCCGCTGAAGGACGTCGAAGGCATGCATCCGGCCTCGATCGGCAACATCGTCTACAACCAGCTCGACCTGGCGCCCTGCACGGCAGCGGCCTCGGTCGAACTGCTGAAAGAGACCGGCCTTGAGCTCAAGGGGCTCGAAGTGGTCGTCGTCGGCCATTCCGAGATCGTCGGCAAGCCGATCGCCTTCCTGCTGATGAGCGAGGGCGCGACGGTGACGGTGTGCCACCACATGACGCGCTCGCTGGCCGCCCATGCGCGCCGCGCCGACGCGCTGTTCGTCGCCGTCGGCAAGCCGCGGCTGATCAAGGCCGACATGGTGAAGCCCGGCGCCGCCGTCATCGACATCGGCATCAATTCCGAGATCGGGCCTGACGGCGAAACCCGCATCGTCGGCGATGTCGATACCGACAGTGTCAAGGAAGTGGCCTCCTGGATCACGCCGGTGCCCGGCGGCGTCGGCCCGCTCACGGTGGCGATCCTCTTGCGCAACACCATGGTGGCGCTCAACCGCCAGCGCGCGCTCTACCGCGCCACCTACGGCGTGCCGGATCAGATCGCGGCGGAATAGTCATTCGGCAGCGATCAAACCGCTGTCGGAAACGCCTTCCGGCCTCGGACCGCCATAGGCCCAGTCGAGCAGCTTGATCGTGTGCACGACCGGCAGCCTGGCGGCGGACGCGATCTGCGTGATGCAGCCGATATTGCCGGTGGCGACGATTTCGGCGCCTGTCGCCTCGATGTTCTTCACCTTGCGGTCGCGCAGCTTGGCCGAGATCTCCGGCTGCAGGATGTTGTAGGTGCCGGCCGAGCCGCAGCACAGATGCCCTTCGCGCGGCTCGCGCACGACGAAGCCCGCCTTGGCCAGCAACTCCTTCGGCTGGCGCGTGATCTTCTGGCCATGCTGCATGGAGCAAGCGGAATGATAGGCGACAATCGTGCCCGGCTTGCGCACCGGCTCGGGCAGGTTGAGGGCGGCGAGATATTCGGTGACGTCCCTGGCCAGGGCAGAGACGCGCGCGGCTTTTTCGGCATAGGCCGGATCGAGACGCAGCATGAAGCCGTAATCCTTGATTGTGGTGCCGCAGCCGGACGCGGTGATGATGATGGCATCGAGCCCGCCCTGCTCGATGGCGCGTGTCCAGGCGTCGACATTCTGCCTGGCCGAAGCAAGGGCGGCCGCCTCGCGGCCCATATGGTGGACAAGCGCACCGCAGCAGCCTTCGCCCTCCGGCACCACGACCTCGACGCCGAGCCTGGTCAGCAGCGAGATGGTCGTGTCGTTGATGGCTGGATCGAGCACCGACTGCGCGCAGCCGGTGAGGATGGCGACGCGACCACGCTTCGCGCCCTGCCCGACATGCGTGCCGGGTTTCGCCATTGGCGATGCCAACGGGATCGAGGATGGCGCGAGCTTCAGCATGGCGGCGACCGGCTTCAGCACCGCCAATTTCTCGAACAGGCCGATGAACGGCCGGCCAAGCCCGGCCAATTTCAGCGCGGTGCGGAAGCGGTTCGGATAAGGCAGCACGAAGGCCAACATGGCGCGCGTCAGCCGGTCGAGCAGCGGCCGCTTGTAGGTCTCCTGGATATGGGCGCGGGCATGGTCGACCAGATGCATATAGTTCACGCCCGAGGGGCAGGTCGTCATGCAGGCAAGGCAGGACAGGCAGCGGTCGATATGGGTGACGATCTCCTTGTCGGCCGGCCGGCCATTCTCCAGCATGTCCTTGATGAGGTAGATGCGGCCGCGCGGCGAATCCAGCTCGTTACCAAGCGTCACATAGGTCGGACAGGTTGCGGTGCAGAAGCCGCAATGCACGCATTTGCGCAGGATCTTTTCCGATTCCGCGACATGCGGGTCGGCAAGCTGGGCAAGGGAGAAATTGGTCTGCACGCAAAAATCCTTACTGTCCCAGAAACCAGCTTTGCGGGTTCCTGACCGGCTCGCCGCGTTGCAATGTCTGCAGGCCCAGGATGCAACGGGCGATGAACCAGACGGCGACGGCGAACATCAGCAGGAAGCCGATCGCCAGCATCATCAGGACCACCGAGATCAACGCGTAGAGAAGGCCTATCCAGAACGTCCTGATCAGGAATGTATAGTGGCTTTCGACGAAGCCGCCTGCCTTGCCGCGGTTGATGTAGGCCAGCACGATGCCCACAATGCCGGTGACGCCGATGACCAGGCTGGCGAGGTAAAGAACATAGATGACCAGCGCGTTGGTCTGGCCCGGCTCGAGCCAGCGGTCGGTTTGGCGCGGTGGGCTGCCAGGTCCTTGATCGGTATTGCTCATGATGCTGCTCCCTCCGTTGATCGGGCAAGAGTAGCAGAGCCGGCATCCGGCGCCATGCGGCCAGGGTTGAGAATCCGCTTCGGGTCGAACTCGGCCTTGAGCCGCGCCGACAGCGCCGCCAGATGCGGCGGCTGCGGTTCGAAGACTGGCACCGCCGCGCGATGCGAGGGCGAGGCGCGCACCAGCGTCGCGTGGCCGCCACCATGCTTGCTGATCAGCCCACGCAGCAGCTCGGCTTCGGGATCGTCCTCGCGCATCGACAGCCACACCAGGCCGCCCTGCCAGTCGTAAAAGGCGTCGACCGCCGCGTGCATGCGCAGCGCCATCACCATGTGATGCGCCTCGGACGGCGCCATCGACACGCGCCAGACCGGCCGCGCGCCGCCATCGGCGAAAGGCACACAATCGCGGATCTCGCGCCAGATCGTCTTCGACGCCTCGCCTGCGATCTCTTGGAGCGCGCCGGCCTTGCCGAGCAGCTGCTTCAATGCCTCGATGCGATAGACGACCGACGGGCCGAAACCTTCGACGCGCAGCAGCGTGGCGGCATGGCTGCCGTGCCTGCCACCGGCGACGCGCGCGGCGATCCGCTGCGGCAGATGCGCGGCGCTCGACACTTCAGCGCTGGAGCCGAGCGCCAGGCTCATCGCGGCGACGGCGGCATCGTCGAGCAGGCCGCGAATGGCCAAGGTCACTTCCGTTTCGGCGGCCGGCAGGACCTTGAAGGTGACATCGGTCAGAACGGCAAGCGTGCCCCAACTGTTGGCCATCAGCTTGGAGAGGTCATAGCCGGTGACGTTCTTGACCACGCGGCCGCCCGACTTGAACGCCTCGCCGCGTCCGGAGACCGCGGCAACGCCAAGGATGTGGTCGCGCGCAGCACCCGCCTTGAGCCGGCGCGGGCCGGACAGGTTCGAGGCCAGCACGCCGCCGATCGTGCCTCTGCCCGCCTCGCCGCTGAGCAGCGGGCCATAGTCCATCGGCTCGAAGGCGAATTGCTGGCCGTTTTCGGCGAGCAGCTTTTCGATTTCGGCGAGCGGCGTCCCGGCGCGCGCCGACAGCACCAGTTCGGCCGGCTCGTAGAGGGTAACGCCGGTGAGCTTCGACAGGTCGAGCGTATGCTCGGTCTGGAGCGGGCGGCCGATGCCGCGCTTCGAGCCGTGGCCGAGGATTTCGACGGGCGTTTCTTCCGCCGCAGCCCATTGGACGGTGGAGAGGACTTCGGCCGAGGTGGATGGGGTGAAGGTGGTCATAGGAACACCTGGTTCCTCGCCCCCGCAAAGCGGGGGAGAGGTGGCTCGGGCGAAGCCCGAGACGGAGAGGGGGCCATCATAGAGCGCTATCTCCCGTCTTCTGGGCGGCGAAAACGAACCTGAGGTCGGCAGCAGCCACATCTTCAGCAAGCCGTCCTTCAAGGGCTGCGAGGATCGTCTCGCAAACACTTTTCTTGTTCTTCAAAACATCGAAGTTCCAGAACCGCAGCACCGAGAAGCCTTCGCCACGCATGAATTCGTCACGTCGCCTGTCGTATGAACTCTCCGCGTGCTGGCTGCCATCCAGCTCTACGATCAGCTTTTGGTTCCTGCACGCAAAATCCGCGAAATATGGACCGATGGGCATTTGGCGAACGAATTTGTAGCCGCCTAGCTTTCTCGCTTTTAGCTCGTTCCAGAGAGTCGCTTCCGCCTGATTGTCTCCGTGACGAAGCTCGCGCGCACGGGCGATCTTTTCCGGCGAGCGGCGGCTTGGTTGAGAGGCCGCCCCCCTCTCCGTCTCGGGCTTCGCCCGAGCCACCTCTTCCCCGCTTTGCGGGGGCGAGGAACTTTGATCCCAAGCCCCCATCAAAACCTCGGAATATCCGGAAACGCCACCTGGCCGCGGTGCACGTGCATCCTCCCCAGTTCGGCGCAGCGGCGCAGTTGCGGAAACACTTTTCCCGGGTTGAGCAGATGGTTGGGATCGAAGGCGCATTTGACGCGCATCTGTTGGTCGAGGTCGATCTGGTTGAACATCTCGGGCATCAGGTCGCGCTTCTCGACGCCGACGCCGTGCTCGCCGGTCAGCACGCCGCCGACCTCGACGCAAAGCCGCAAGATATCGGCGCCGAAACTCTCGGCCTTGTCCAGTTCGCCCGGCACATTGGCGTCGTAGAGGATCAGCGGGTGCAGATTGCCGTCGCCGGCGTGGAAGACATTGGCGACGCCGAGACCGTATTTCTCGGAGAGATCGCGCATGCCGGCCAGCACGCGCGGCAGTTCCTTGCGCGGGATGGTGCCGTCCATGCAGTAGTAGTCCGGCGAGATGCGGCCGACCGCCGGGAAAGCCGCCTTGCGCCCGGCCCAAAAACTCAGCCGCTCCTGCTCCGACTGCGAGATGCGGCAGGTGGTCGAGCCGTTCTTGTAAGCAATCGCCTCGACGAGGCCGATCAGGTGGTCGACCTCGACGCCTGGACCATCGAGCTCGACGATCAAGAGCGCCTCGACATCGAGCGGATAGCCGGCATGGACGAAATCCTCCGCCGCGTGGATCGCCGGGCGGTCCATCATCTCCATGCCGCCGGGGATTATGCCGGCACCGATGATGTCGGCGACGCATTGGCCGCCCTGTTCGCTGGTCGGGAAGCCGATCAAGAGCGCGCGCGCGGTCTCCGGCTTCTTGAGGATCCGCACCGTGACCTCGGTGACGACGCCGAGCAATCCTTCCGAGCCGGTCATGACGCCGAGCAAATCGTAGCCTTCCTGGTCGAGGTGGCTGCCGCCGAGCCGAACCACCTCGCCATTCATCAGCACCATCTCGATGCCGAGCACATTGTTGGCGGTGAGCCCGTATTTCAGGCAGTGCACGCCGCCGGAATTCTCCGCGACATTGCCGCCGATCGAGCAGGCGATCTGGGAGGATGGATCGGGGGCGTAGTAAAAGCCCTCCTGCTCGACGGCGGTGGTGATGCCGAGATTGGTGACGCCCGGCTGGGCGACGACGACGCGATCGGGATAGTCGATCTGAAGAATGCGGTTGAAGCGGCTCATGACCAGCAGCACCGCATCCTCGAGCGGCAGCGCGCCGCCTGACAGCGAGGTGCCGGAACCGCGCGGCACGACGCGGATGTTGCGCTCGTTGCAGTATTTCAGGACGCGGGAGACCTGCGCCACCGTTTCCGGCAGCACCACGACCAGCGGCAGTTGCCTGTAGGCGGTCAGGCCGTCGCTTTCGAAGGCGCGCATTTCATTGGCCGCGTCCACGACGCCCTCGCCCGGCACGATGATGCGCATGTCGGCGATGATCTCGGCGCGCCGGCGCAGCGTCCCGGCATCTGGCTTGGGCATGGCTAGGCCGGACATCGGGCGGGCCTCATCTCGATTGACTGGTCAAAATCTTTTACCAGCCTGACGGTTTTGTTGCAAACGCTGCTTTGGTCCCACGCGACGGCGAGCGTAATGCCAGGCTTCCGCAGCGGCAATCTGCCGCTGGCCTCGCAACCCATCGAGGAGGAAGGTTATTCGCCCGGATGCTTCGCCGGCTCGGAATGCATTTTCCGCACCCGGCGCACGCCCCACCAGACCAGCAGTATGGCGACCGGCACGGACGCCGCGGTGACGACCTCGGGCGCAAAGGCGTGACCAAAGATCGAGGCGCCCTTGGCGACATAGCCGATGAGGCCGACGACATAATAGGATACGGCGGCCACCGACAGGCCTTCAACGGTCTGCTGCAGGCGCAGTTGCAGCCGGGCGCGATTGTTCATCGACGCCAGCAGGTCACGGTTCTGCTTCTCGACCTCGACATCGACCCAGGTGCGCAGCAGCGTGGTGGCGCGCGTGAGTTTTCGCGACAGGTTGGCCTGGCGCTCCTCGACCGAGCGGCAGGTGCGCATGGCCGGCGCCATGCGCCGCAAGAGGAAGCCCGCCCAGGTGTCAAAACCCTGTACAGGCTCTTCATCCAGCGCTTCGAGCCTTTCGGTGACGATGCCGTCATAGGCGCGGCTGGCGCCGAAGCGATAGAGGCTGGATGCGGCGTCGGCCTCGAGTTCGGCGGCGAGTTCGGTGAGGTCGGCGAGCAGCGTCTGGCTGTCGCGGGTTTCGACCGCCTTCATTTCCAGCGTGGTCTGCGCCAGGCGGTCCTCTATGCGGCGAGCGCGGCCAGACAGCGTCAACGCCAGCGGCAGCCCGAGCATCGCGAGCGTACGATAGGTTTCGATGTCGATCAGCCGCTGCGACAGGGCGCCGGTGCTGGCCGGCGTCAGACCGCGATCGAGCACCAACATGCGGGTCAGACCGTCGCCGTCCTGCCGGAAATCGGTGAGGATGGCGGCGGCGCCCCGCTCGACGAGCGAATAGCACAGGCTGGTTGGGTCGAAGCCGGCGATCAGCTTTTCGCTCGCCTGCGTCCATTTGCGGATCTCCAGGCGGATGCCGGAAATCACCGTGCCGGGTGGCGAGAAGCCATTGCCGAACGGCGAATCCTCCTGCCCCCGGCCGTTTTCGGCCAGTGGCCCTTCCCAGAGATAGGTCGAGAATTCCGTATGCCGCTCCCAGCGCAGCGTGCCCTTGCCCCATTTCATGGCATGGTGACGGGCTTGGCGGTCGGGCGCCGCGATGCCGAGGCGGCGCGACAGTTCGGACAGCACGGCATGATCGACGGCAGCGCCGCCTTCGGTCATGAAGGAAAGCTGGATGAGCACGCGCGGTTTTTCGATCAGCGGGTGCGGACGGGCATGGACCTCGCCCAACGCGCCAGGCCGCCCCTCATGCGCCGGGAAGCCCATGACACTGCCTTGGGCGCGCGGCTGGAACTCGATGTTGGACGTCTCGTCCGACACGGCTGGCCCCCTTGGTTTCGACCTTTCGTGCAATCGAGCCCTCTTGCGGCAATCGCCAACGCACGTAAACAGCAAATATTAGCGCTCGGGGATGGTGACGCATGACGGGTAATGCGACCGGGTCGGACGAATTGGATAAATAATTTGACCAGTTGGCGACAGACGCTTTAATCTGGACCACATCCGTCCCGTTCCCCAGGCGTCCCTTTGAGCGACATTTTCTCCAGGATCGAGCATTCGCGCACCGCCGACGAGGTTGTGCAGCAGATCGAGAGCCTGATCCTCGAAGGCGTGCTGCGCACCGGCGACCGGCTGCCGGGGGAGCGCGAACTGGCGCGCCAGTTCGACGTGTCGCGGCCGATCCTGCGCGATGCGCTGAAGGCGCTCGAAGGCCGAGGACTGCTGACGACCAAGGCCGGCGGCGGCACCCATGTCGCCGACGTCATCGGCCAGCTCTTCACCAAGCCTGTCACCGACCTCATCTCGACGCACCGCAAGGCGGTGACCGACTATCTGGAGTACCGGCGCGAGATCGAGGCGGTGGCGGCCGAATATGCGGCGCGGCGGGCGACGCCGGAAGACCTCGCGCTGCTCGACCGCATCATGGCGCGCATGGACGAAGCGCACCGGAACGGCGATTTCGACGACGAGGCGGAAATCGACGTCGAGTTCCATCATGCGGTCTGCGAGTGCGCGCACAACATCATCCTCCTGCACACGCTGCGCTCCTGCTACCGGCTGCTCTCCGAAGGCGTGTTCCAGAACAGGCTGCTGGTGTTCAGCGTGCCCGGCGCGCGCGAGGCGCTGCTCGAACAGCACCGGGCGATACATACAGCAATCAAGGCGGCAGACCCGATCGCGGCGCGCAAGGCCGCGATGGACCACATCACCTATGTCGAGCGCTCGATGGCGGAAGCCGAGCGCAGCGGCGACTGGCAGCGCGTGTCCAGGCTGCGCCTCAGGCAACGCTCGGACGACATCGAACCCACACGCAAACGCTCCTAGCCATCAGCGGGGAACCCATCATGAGCGAAATCCTCACCATCGCCGACCTCAAGGACCTGGCACGCCGCAGGGTGCCGAAGATGTTCTTCGACTATGCCGATTCCGGCGCCTGGACGGAGAGCACCTACCGGGCCAATGAAGAGGACTTCGCCAAGATAAAATTCCGCCAGCGCGTGCTGGTCGACATGAGCAACCGCTCGCTGGAAACGACCATGATCGGCGAGAAGGTGGCGATGCCGGTGGCGCTCGCGCCCACCGGGCTGACCGGCATGCAGCATGCCGACGGCGAGATGCTGGCGGCGCAGGCGGCGGAAGCGTTCGGCGTGCCGTTCACGCTGTCGACCATGAGCATCTGCTCGATCGAGGATGTCGCCTCGGCGACCAAGAAGCCGTTCTGGTTCCAGCTCTACGTGCTGCGCGACAAGGATTTCGTGCTCAACCTGATCGACCGCGCCAAGGCGGCGAAATGCTCGGCGCTGGTACTGACGCTCGACCTGCAGATCCTGGGACAGCGCCACAAGGATATCCGCAACGGGCTTTCGGCGCCGCCCAAGATGACGCTGGCCAACATCGTCGACCTGGCGCTGAAGCCGCGCTGGTGCCTGGGGATTGCCGCTACCCCGCGCCGCACATTCCGCAACATCGTCGGCCACGCCAAGGGCGTCGGCGACGTCTCTTCGCTGTCGTCCTGGACGACGGAGCAGTTCGATCCGCAGTTGTCATGGAAGGACGTCGCCTGGATCAAGGAGCGCTGGGGTGGCAAGCTCATCCTGAAAGGCATCCTCGACAAGGAAGACGCGCTGATGGCGGCCAAGACCGGGGCGGACGCGATCGTGGTCTCCAACCACGGCGGGCGTCAGCTCGACGGCGCCGCCTCCTCGATCTCGGTGCTGGAAGAAATCGCCGATGCGGTCGGCGACAAGATCGAAGTCCATATGGACGGCGGCATCCGCTCCGGCCAGGACGTACTCAAGGCGCTCTGCCTTGGCGCCAAGGGCACCTATATCGGCCGACCATTCCTCTACGGCCTCGGCGCGATGGGCAAGGACGGCGTCACCAAGGCGCTCGAAATCATCCGCAAGGAAATGGACGTCACCCTGGCGCTCTGCGGCAAGCGCCTCGTCACCGACATGGGCAAGGAGCAGCTCCGGCGGTAGGGTACAGCAAGCGCCACTATCGCCAACAGGGGGCAAGGACCGACTCCGCCGCTAGGGCGATGTTCACAGATCGGCGTTAGGTTCGGTCACAGCCTCGTCCCGGAAAACGCCACCTTGACCGAAACCGGCATCCATTACCTCGACGCGCGCGGGCCTGACGGCATGCGGCTCTACGCCATTGGCGACGTGCATGGGCGCCACGACCTGCTTGCCGCCATGCACCGGCGCATCGAGAGCGAACTGGAACACGCGCCCGGGTCGGACTGGCGCATCATCCATCTCGGCGACTATGTCGATCGCGGGCCGGATTCAAAGAGTGTCATCGATTTCCTGATCGAGTCGCAAAAGCGCGATCCGCGCAACATCATGCTCGCCGGCAACCACGATATCGGCATGCTCGAATTCCTCGCCGATGCCGAGCCGGACGGCCTGTTCATGAATTATGGCGGCGTCCAGACGGCGCAGTCATATGGCGTGGATTTCACGCGGGACATGCATTGGTTCGGCAAGGCGGAGGCCATCGCGCGGGGGCACATGGCCCTGGTGAAGGCGGTGCCGCCCAGCCATGTCGACTTCCTGCGGTCGCTGCCGTTCTCGGTCAGTTTCGGCGATTTCTTTTTCTGCCACGCAGGGATCCGCCCCGGTGTGCCGCTCGACAGCCAAAGCCGGCAGGACCTGATCTGGATCCGCGACGCGTTTCACGACCACCCTGGGCTTTATCCCAAAGTGATCGTGCACGGACACACGCCCGTGCCCGAAGCCGAGGTGAAGGCCAACCGCGTCAATGTCGACACGCTCGCCTGGAAATCGGGGACGCTGAGCGCGTTCGCCGTCAACGGCAGCGACAAGCAGATCATCGACGTGCAAGGCAAAGCGCTCTAAGGCGCATTGATATTCAGGTGAGGCCGGCCTGCGAATGACAGCTTTCTGCGCTTCCGGTGCTCACGTACTTCAGTACGCTCCGCTCCGGCCTTCGCCGGCCGAAGCTCTCACAAGTGTATTCGCTCTATGAAGGCTACGGCCGGCGTAGGCCGGTTCTCGAGAGCCGTCATTCTCGACTCGGCCTGACCTGAATCTCAACACACCTTCGGCGCGATCCCGGCTCGGACGTGCTGCCGATTTTGATGGAGGCTTAGTTCAGCGAGGCGGTGACGCCGTAGCCGTCGACGGCCCGGTGGTTGGTCGCTGCGTCGGCGGCATAGATACCCAAGCCGCAGAGCACGATGGCAGACAGCATGACAAAAGACAGGAGAGCTGCTTTCACGGACGTCATCTCTGGTTAAGCTTTCTGCATCTGGGCACGAGGCGGTTACCAATGCGTTGAAACGATAAAATGCGTCTCAATGTTTCGACGATTTCGCGCTTCTAAGCAGATTCTGTATCGCCGGTGTGTCGGCTGGATCACACAAAAGGTTCATGGCGGTTGCACCGGCGATACAAAGCGCGCCCTCTTAGGCGAGCAGCCGGACACAAACCAAGGAAGAAGAATGTTGTCCCCAAGCAGAAGCCCGCAGGCGTGCCAATTATGCCACGCTGCGTGCCAGGGCCGGCGCCGCTTAGGTGTGTTGAGGCCAGGCCGGCATCACCTGAGTATCGGCAAGCCTTTAGATCGTCGCCACCCAGGCGCGGGCGATCGCCAGCCCGGCGGCGTCGGCGTCTGCGCCATTGCGGGCCAGTTCGTCGTCGAGCCGGTCGTTCCAGTCGGGATGGCGCTCGGCGATCATTGCCGCGAAGGACGTGCTCCAATCGCGCACCATCGGCGTATCCGCCTCGAAGTGGAACTGGAAGCCGTAGACGGCGCGGCCGAGGCGGAAGGCCTGGTTTTCGGCTACCGCGCTTCCGGCCAGCCGCACGGCGTTTTCCGGCAGGCCGAACGTGTCGTCATGCCATTCGAAGATCGGGAATTTCTCGGGCAGCGCCGCCAGGACCGGGTCCGATTTGGCGGCCGGCGTCAGCGACACCTTATGCCAGCCGAACTCGGTGGCGCCACCGATCTGGTTGGTGCCGCCGAAGGCGCGCGCCACAAGCTGGCTGCCGAGGCATATGCCGAGCACCGCGCGATCCTTGTCGGCGAAATCGCGGGTCAGGTCCAGCAAGGCGGGGAAGTAGGGGCAGATTTCGTCGTCGAGCGCGTTCTGGGCGCCGCCCAGCATGACCATGGCGTCATGCTCGCTGCTGTCCTGCGGCAGCGTTTCGCCGTGGTAAGGCTTGCGCAGATCGATATCGGCGCCGGCCTCCACCAGCGCCGCGCCGATCTGGCCAAGGCCCTCATTATCGAAATTCTGGACGACCAAAACCCGCATCGAAAACCTGCTGACATGAAAATGCTGGGGCGAGCGATATCATGCGGCTCGCATTCCAGCCAAGATACGCAGCGGAGAGAAAGCTATGCCACTGCAGAACCGGGTCGATCCCTTCGGCGCCATCCATGCGGTGCCGGAACGTGGCTTGTTCACCGGCAATCGCGGCATCATCCACGATCCAGAGACCAGGACGCTGCTGAAGAAGCGCTGGGCCTTGCCGGCCTGGATCATCTGCGTGTGCCAGTTCCGCGATGTGCGGCGCGAGCCGATGGGCCGCAACCGGCCGGGCGGCAAGGCGGGCTGGACGGAATTGTTCTTCCTCGACGAGGTGAGCGCCTTAGCCGCCGGCCACCGGCCCTGCTTCTTCTGCCGGCGCGAACGGGCGACCGATTTCGTCGGCCGCTTCGGCGAGGCGTTCGGTATTGACGCGCCGCGCGCGCCGATGGTCGACAAGCGGCTGCACAAGGAGCGACTGGCTTCGGGCGGGAGGCCGCCTAGTGCGCACGTGGAAGACCTCGACAGCTTGCCAGACGGCTCCATGATTGCCAGTGGCGATACCGCCTATGCGATCCGCGCCGGCAAGGCACTCGAATGGTCGTTCGCGGGCTACGCCGCTCCCCTCACCTTCGAGCGCCTGGCAGGACAGAAGCTGCGGATGCTGACACCGGCGACCAGCGTTTCCGTATTGAAGCATGGTTTCACGCCGGTCTGGCATCCCAGCGCCGATACTTGACGCAGCCCGTCGCCTCACTCATTCCTCAGCGATGCGCGCCAACTATAAAATGCAGCGGCTGTTCGTGCCGGATGATCTTGAACCCGGCCTCGAATTCGACGCCGGACAGCAGCAGAGCCATTATCTCGCCCATGTGCTGCGGCTCGGCGAAGGCGCCGAGGTTCTGCTTTTCAACGGCCGCGACGGCGAGTGGTCGGCTGCGATCGCCGCAAAGTCCAAGAAGGCGGTCCGGCTGAAGGTGCTCGAGTTGCAGCGGCCGCAGCCGCCGTTGCCGGACCTCGTCTATTGCTTCGCGCCGCTGAAGCAAGGCCGGCTCGATTACCTGGTGCAAAAAGCGGTCGAGATGGGGGCCGGTGTGCTGCAGCCGGTCATCACCCAGCACACGCAGGTGGCAAAACCCGGCATCGAGCGGCTGCGCGCCAACGTCGTCGAGGCGGCCGAGCAATGCGGCATCCTGGCGGTGCCCGAGGTGCGCGAGGCGGAGAAACTGGAACGGCTGCTTGCCAATTGGGACAAGGAGCGGCGGCTGATCTTCTGCGACGAAGATGCCTCGACCAACAATCCACTGCCGGCCCTGCAAGCGGTCAAAGAGAAGAAACTTGCGCTTCTGGTCGGTCCGGAAGGCGGATTTTCCGACGACGAGCGCAAGATGCTGCGGGCCTTGCCTTTCGTCACCGCCATCCCGCTCGGGCCACGCATCCTGCGCGCCGACACAGCGGCGGTGGCAGCGCTTGCCGCGATCCAGGCGACGATCGGCGACTGGTGATCAAATCCTGTTGAGGCCTGGCTCAGGATTTTTTGCTTGATCGGCTGCTAACATTTCGTCCATCTAGCGCCGGCGGCCGTCCGGCCACTGCAGCACCGCGCCTCCTTTTCGTGGAGCAAGGGCCGCTGTAAAATTTAAAGTCTTGCGCAGGACCTCCAGCGGAAATCGATGCCGGTTTTCGGGGATCATGCGCACGGAGGGGCGAGATGGCGCGCGACACAACCGATACCCAGCCCATCGAAGGCATCGACGAACTCGTCGACTATCTGGCCGCGGGAAACAAGCCGCGCGAAAAATGGCGCATCGGCACCGAGCACGAAAAATTCCCCTTCTATGTCGACGGCAACGCGCCGGTGCCCTATGGCGGCGAGCGCGGCATCCGCGCCATCCTGGAAGGCATGCAGCAAAAACTCGGCTGGGATCCTATCATGGATGCCGGCCGCATCATCGGCCTCGTCGAGCCGACCGGCCAGGGCGCGATCTCGCTGGAGCCCGGCGGCCAGTTCGAGCTTTCCGGGGCGCCGCTGGAGTCGATCCATCAGACCTGCCGCGAGGGCAACGCGCATCTGGCGCAGGTGCGCGAGATCGCCGAGCCTATGGGGATCCGCTTCCTCGGCCTCGGCGGCAGCCCGAAATGGTCGCTGGCCGACACTCCGAAAATGCCGAAGTCGCGCTACGAGATCATGACGCGCTACATGCCGAAGGTTGGCACCAAGGGCCTCGACATGATGTACCGCACCTGCACGATCCAGGTGAATCTCGACTTCGAGAGCGAAACCGACATGCGCCGCAAGATGCAGGTGTCGCTGAAGCTGCAGCCGCTTTCGACGGCGCTGTTTGCCAATTCGCCCTTCACCGAGAGCCGGCCGAACGGCCTGCAGAGCTGGCGCGGCGACATCTGGCGCGATACCGACAACCAGCGCTCAGGCATGCTCGAATTCTGCTTCTCGCCCGATTTCGGCTTTGCCGACTATGTCGAATGGGCGCTCGACGTGCCGATGTATTTCGTCATTCGCGACGGCCACTATCACGACATGACGCGCTACACCTTCCGCCAGTTCATGGCGGGCGCGGCCCGCCACGAAGTCCCCGACGGCCTGCCGACGATGGGCGACTGGGCGAACCACCTCTCGACCCTGTTCCCCGACGTGCGCCTGAAGCGTTTCCTCGAAATGCGCGGCGCCGACGGCGGGCCGTGGCGGCGCATCTGCGCCCTGCCCGCCTTCTGGGTCGGGCTGCTCTATGACGAGCAGGCGCTTGACGCCGCCGAGACGCTAACCGCGAGTTGGACCTACGAGGAAGCGCTGGCAATGCGCAACGCCGTGCCGGAGCTGGGCATCGCCGCGCCGTTCCGCAACGCCACCTTGCGCGATGTCGCCCGCGACGTGCTCGCCATCTCGCGCACGGGCCTGAAGAACCGGGCCAGGAAGAACCGCGACGGCTATGACGAGACGTCCTTCCTCAACACGCTCGACGAGGTCGTGGCGCGCGGCACCACCAGCGCCGAGGAGATGCTGTCGGCCTACCACACGCGCTGGGGCGGTTCGATCGAGCCTGTGTTCATGGAATATGCCTATTAACCCGTCCGGCATGCGCCGAGCGGTTGGGCAGCAAATGCCGCTTCAATCGGTGATGGAAACGAACTAGGCTCTCCGACGAGGATATTGTCGGAGGAGAATCCAATGCCGTCCCTGTTCGACATTTTCGCCCAGGCCCAGAACGGCGCCGGCATGCAGGCGATGGCCCAGCAATACGGGCTTTCGATGCAGCAGACGCAGGCAGCGGTCCAGGCGCTGCTGCCGGCGTTTTCGCAAGGACTGCAGCGCAACACCGCCGATCCCTACGGAATGGGCGCCTTCATGACGGCGATGGCAAGCGGCCAGCACGCCAAATATTTCGAGGACGCCACCAGAGCCTTTTCGCCGCAAGGCATCGATGAGGGCAACGGCATTCTCGGCCATCTGTTCGGCTCGAAGGACCTGTCGCGCGCCGTGGCAGCCCAAGCCGCGCAGGCGACGGGACTGAGCCAGCAGGTGCTGCAGCAGATGCTGCCGGCAATGGCTTCGATGATGATGGGCGGGCTGTTCAAGCAGACCAACAATCAACTGAGTGGGGGGCAGATGCAGGCCGCCGGCGGCTTCGGTGGCGGCGGCAATCCACTCGGCGAGATCATCGGGGAGATGATGCGGCAAGGCGGCCTCGCGCCGACGCCGCAGACACGCCAGGCGCCGCAGCCGGCGCCCAATCCTTATGGCGAAAATCCACTCGGCAAAGTGCTGCAGGACATGTTCGGCGGCGGCGCGGCGCAGCAGGAGCCGCAGAGCCAACCCCGGCAGACGCCCAATCCCTACGGCGAAAACCCGCTTGGCAAAGTGCTGCAGGACATGTTCGGCGGCAGTGCGGCGCGGCAGCAGACTCAACCGCAACAGACGCAAAGCCCGTATAGCGACAATCCGCTCGGCAAGATCTTCGAGGAGATGCTGCGCCAGGGCGGCGGCGGTTTCGGCCTGCCTGGCGGACAGCCGGCGCCGCAGCCGCAACAGCGGCAACCGCAGCAAAGCGCGCCGCAACAGCCGCAGACCAACCCGAGCGGCCGGCCGCGAAACCCGTTCGACGACATCTTCGGCAAGATGTTCGAGACCGGCGCGCAACAGCGCGACGACTACCAGAAGGGCGTGGAATCGATCTTCGACCAGTTCAAGCGCGACATGGACCGGCGTTAGGTCTCAAACACCTCAGAGCGCCTTCCGTAAAGCATGACGGACAAGCTTGAATACCCTGTCGTCATCGCACCACTCTCGACTGAGGACGGTGGCGGGTTCTCCGCTTATGTCCCGGATCTTCCCGGTTGCATGAGCGATGGCGAAACTCCCGAGGAGGCCATCGCGAATGTTCAAGATGCTATCGCGGCTTGGATAGAAGCGGCGAACGAGCTTGGTCGATCGGTGCCAAGACCATCGAGAAAACTGGCTTTCGCCTGATCCCCTGAAGCAATACTCGAAAAAGGCACAGCCTAAAAAAATGCCCGTCCTGGAGGAGGAACCGGGCAATGTGCAGGCTGGCCGGCGGGGAACCGGCAGGGAGTGTGGGAGCCTGCATGAGACTTGGTCGCGCCGAGCCGTGAAAAGGTTCAACGCGACCGGAAATCCAGAGCAACGCGGCCGTTCAGGCGACCTGACGAGCAAGATCCTCGATCGTGTCGGCGCGCTCGCTGGCGATCGCGCGCAGCTTCACGGTCGGGTCGCGGCCGAAAGGAATGGCGACAGCGACATGAAGGTCGGCGCGGGTCAGACCGATATCGGCAAGCTCGGCATCCGACATCTCGCCCAGGCGATAGAAGGCGCGGCGATTTTTCCAGGCGACATAGGTATTGGCGAGAGCATTGAGCACGCGCGTCGCAACGGCCGGACGCGTGGTGATGCGCGGGGTCTCGGAAGCGAATTCAATCGTGGTCATGTCAGTCTCTCCTTCCAGGAGTCGAGCGGACGAAACCATGCAACCGGCGCCTTGGGAGAACCGCCGTTCCGGTTTCGATACTGTTAAAGTGATGCATGTCGTTGTCCCCAAAACCGGGGCCACTTTTGGGCGACATGCATTGCCTTCATGTGGACAGTGCCAATTTGCCATCACGCGATTGATTAATCCAACGAATGTTTTTAATCTCTAGCATCAACATCAATGATGGGTTGGACCGATGAAAGCGCCGCTCGACCTCGATCAGTTGCAGACCTTCATCTCGATTGCCGATACGGGAAGCTTCACTCGCGCCGCCGAAGAGGTGCACCGGACGCAGTCGGCCGTGTCGATGCAGATGCGGCGGCTGGAGGAGCGGATCGGCAAGCCGCTGTTCGAAAAGGACGGCCGCACCAACAAGCTGACCGAGGAGGGGGACAGGCTGCTTTCCTATGCGCGGCGGCTGATCTTTCTCAACCGCGAGACGCTGGCCGCCTTCGACGACCAGCGGCTCGAAGGCACCATCCGCATCGGCACGCCTGACGATTATGCCGACCGCTTCCTGCCCGAGATCATGGCGCGCTTCTCGCGCTCCAACCCGCGCGTCGAGCTGACGGTGGTCTGCGAGCCGACGCCGGGGCTGGTCGAGCACATCAAGCGCGGCAATCTCGACCTGGCGTTGGTGACGCATAACGACACGCGCGGCCAGTCGGAAGTGGTACGGCGCGAACCGCTTTTGTGGGTTACCTCGGCCAACCACGCCACGCATGAACAGGAAACCCTGCCGATGGCGTTCGGCCGGCCGAACTGCATCTGGCGGCGCGCCGCGGTCGATGTGCTCGACCGGCAGGGCCGCGACTACCGCGTGCTGTTCTCCAGCTTCTCGGCTACCGTGATCACCGCGGCGGTGCTCTCCGGCCTGGCGGTCTCGGTGCTGCCGGAATGCGCGCTGCGGCCAGGCATGCGCGTGCTCGGCGAGGCCGATGGTTTCGGCCAGTTGCCGGACTGCCGCATCGGCATCATGCGCGGCCAGACCTCGCAGCCGGAGATCGTCGATGCCTTGGCCCGTCACATCGCCGAGAGCCTCGACAACATTTCCGTGCCGGTCAGCGAGGAGGCGGGAAGTTTCGACTTCGCCGCGCTCGCCTTCGCCAAGATGAAGCGGGTCAAGGCGAACCAGATCATGCCCGGCTGGTAGACGTCAGGCGCGGGCCACGGAACGTTCCCGGTCGGCGGACGAGAGACCCGGCAGCGCAAGCAATTGGCCGGGCTCCAGCGGCGGCGACAGCAGATAGCCCTGCAACTGGTGGCAGCCCATGCCGACCAGCAGGGCCTTTTGCGTGTCGGTCTCGACGCCCTCGGCGGTCACCTCGACCTTGAGCGCCAGCGCCAGCTCGATCAGCGTCTTGGCGATTGCGCGGGCGCTTTGGTCCTCGTCGAGCAGACGCACGAAGGACCGGTCGATCTTCAACTTGTCGATTGCCCGACGGCGCAGATAGCTGAGCGAGGAATAGCCGGTGCCGAAATCGTCGAGCACGATGCGCACGCCGGACTGGCGCAGCGCGGCAATCACCGCGCCGATCGTGTCATTGTGCTCGAGCAGCACGCTTTCGGTGGTTTCGAGCTGCAGGCGGGACGGGTCGAGCCCGGTTTCTCTCAGGATCGCGGCGACCTCTTCGGCAAAGCCGACGTCACGCAGCTGCATCGGCGAAATGTTGACGGCGATCCACGGCAATTCGGTCGCGACGGCAAAGCGGCAAGCCTCGCTCAGCGCCCATTTGCCGAGCTCGCCGATGAGGCCACGCTCTTCGGCGATCGCGATGAATTGCGCCGCCGGCAAGGCGCCATGCACTTCATGCCCCCAGCGGATCAGCGCTTCGGCGCCCAGTATGCCGCGGCCGTCGGCGGCGAAAACCGGCTGATATGCGAGCTTTATGCCACCTTCGCCCTCCAGCGCCTTGCGGAGCTCGGATTCGACCTTGCGCTTGCGCAACAGGAGATCGTCCATGTCGCCGGCAAACACCTCGTAGCGGCCGCGACCGTTCTTCTTGGCCTCGTAAAGCGCGATGTCGGCCTTGCGCAACAGGTCGTCCGCGTCGGTATCCGATCCAGACGACAGCGCGATGCCGACGCTGGCGCTGACGAAGACCTGGTCGTCGATCAGCCGGAACGGCTCGCGCAGCTTCAAGAGCAGCCTTTCGGCGATGTCCTCGGCACTGCCGACGTCGGGAACGTCGAGCAGGATGATGGCGAACTCGTCGCCGCCGAGCCGCGCGACGGTGTCGACTTCGCGGATCGTGTGCTTGAGCCGCGCCGCCGTCTGGCGCACGAGCTCGTCGCCGGCCGGATGGCCGAGCGTGTCGTTGATGTGCTTGAAGCGATCGAGGTCGAGGTAGAGCAGCGCGACGCGCGTTCCCTCCTGGCTGGCGAAGAGCAGCATGCGCCGCAAGCGGTCTTCGAACAGCGCCCGGTTGGGCAGGCCGGTGAGCGTGTCGTGGAAGGCAAGATATTGCGCCTGGTCCTGGCTGGTTTGCAACGCGGCCGAGGCGCGACGCAATCTGCGCAGCAGGAACATCAGGACGCCACCTCCCAGAAGCAGCGCGATCGCCAAGGCCGGCGCAGTCTGACGCACCAAAGTGAGGCCGGGCCTCAACTGGTCCCAGCTGATGTATCCGAGGATGACGCCGCGGGAATCGATCAGCGGTACGGCTGCGGCGCCCGTCGGCTGCGACAGCGGTACCAGCCGCGCCCCCTCGAGCAGGTATTTTCCGGCGATCCTGCCGATGACGGCATCATTGATGAACTCGGCCGAGACATGCAGATATTCTGTGCCAGTCGCCTGGGTGACACGATCCGTGCTCGGCACGAGCGGCATGATGCTCAGGATCGCGGGCTTCCCCTGGAGCGAGACAAGATCCTGCGCGACCATCTTGGCCGACTGCCCGGAGACGCCGGCCTTGGGCGGCTCAGCCAACATGTGGCGCAGCCTCTCTATGGTCGGCCGCAATTCCGGCTCGTCCTCGCCGAAAGCCGACGCCTCGACGACCTTGCCTTCCCGCATCGCATGGATCGCATTGTTGGCTGCGTCGAGAATGTAGACCCGGTTGTGGCCGTAGTAGGTGTACATCCACGTGCTGAGGTTTTCCTCGATCCAGGCCTGATTGCCCGCCCTCACATTGGTTACTGAATCATCCCAGACGGTCACGCTTTCCTGTTCGCGCTGGACCGCAGCGATCTGGTCCTTCAGGCCATCGGCTATGAAAATCTTCTGTCGTTCGAGCGAGGCCTCATCAGCCTGATTGGCGGCGTAGAAGCCGAAGCCGACGACGATGGCCAAAGCGAAAGCGGCGAGCGTCAGCACGGTCAGCGTGACCTGACGCGTCAACGGGCTGCTGTTGTGGCGTGCGCTCATCACGTCCCCGGCCGGCTCTCCTGGCGCGCCAGTCAAAGCAAATCGGGCTTAAAATCGCGTTATAATATTAGCGAGGTTTGTCCCGGCTTGACGGGCGCCGATAAGCGTTCCCCAATCGCCAAATGAGTGAAACAGCAACCGAATCACGCAGCAACGCCACCGAATACACGGTGAGCGAGATTTCCGGCGCGCTGAAGCGCACTGTCGAGGACGCCTTCGGCAATGTACGGGTGCGTGGCGAGATTTCCGGCTATCGCGGCCCGCATTCGTCCGGCCACGCCTACTTCGCATTGAAGGACGACCGTGCGCGGATCGATGCCGTGGTCTGGAAGACCACGATGGCGCGGCTGAAATTCCGTCCCGAGGAAGGCATGGAGGTGATCGCCAGCGGCAAGCTGACGACCTATCCCGGCAAGTCCAACTACCAGATCGTCATCGACAATCTGGAACCGGCGGGCGCCGGCGCGCTGATGGCGCTGCTTGAGGAGCGCAAGCGCCGGCTGCAGGCCGAAGGCCTTTTCGATGCCGGCCGCAAGCGGCGGCTGCCGTTCATGCCTCAGGTCATCGGCGTCGTCACCTCGCCGACCGGCTCGGTGATCCGCGACATCATCCACCGCATCAAGGACCGGTTTCCGCTTCATGTGCTGGTTTGGCCGGTGAGGGTGCAGGGCGACACGACGGCCAAAGAAGTGACCGCGGCCGTCAACGGTTTCAACGCGTTGACATGGGACGGACCCATCCGCCAGCCAGACGTTCTGATCGTGGCGCGCGGCGGCGGCAGCCTCGAAGACCTCTGGGGTTTCAACGACGAAGGACTTGCGCGCGCCGTTGCGGCGTCCGGCATCCCGGTGATCTCGGCCGTCGGGCACGAGACCGATACGACTTTGATCGACTTTGTTGCCGACATGCGCGCGCCCACGCCGACGGGCGCGGCCGAGATCGCCGTGCCGGTCAGGGCGGACCTGGAGGCCACCTTGGCCAGCCTCGGCGCGCGGCTCAACGCCTGCGCCTCGCGGCATCTGGAGCGCAAACGCCAGGCAGTGCGCGCCGCGGCGCGCGCGCTCCCCTCGCCCGACCAGTTGCTGGCGCTGCCGCGCCGCCGCTTCGACGATGCGACAAGCCGGCTGGGCCGCGGGCTGACGGTGAATATCGAGCGCAAGCGGGCAACGCTGGAACGGCAAAGGCTGACGCCGGCGACGCTGTCGCGGCGCCTCAACGAAGCGCGCACTCTGACCGGCCGCGACATTGCCCGGGCGCGAGCCGCGTTCTTCGCCATCGTGCGCGAGCGACGCACGCGCTTCCAGCGCACATCGACGCGCCTGTCGCCGGCGCCGATCGTGCGGCGCCAGAAGCAGCAGGCCGACATGCTGGCCGCGCTGACACGCCGGCAGGACCAGGCGACGGCGCGGCGGCTCGACCGGCTGCGCGCGGCGCTGACCCAGGCGGACCGGCTGCTGTCGACGCTGTCGCACAAAGCCGTTCTGGCGCGCGGCTTCGCGCTGGTCAAGGACGCCGACGGCACCGTCATCAAGCGGGTCGCGGAGCTGGCGCCGGGTGCCGCGCTGCAGCTGGAATTCGCCGACGGCAATGCCGAAGCCATCGCCACCGGCGGCGGCGCGCGGCCGAAGCTGGCCGCTAAGTCTACAGCGAAGGCCAAGGAGCCGGGCAATCAGGGCTCGTTGTTCTGAGGTTTCCATGAGCAATCACGACCCGCATCTTCGCACCCCTTCGGGCAAGCCGCGCCTTCGTTCATTCGGTATCGCGCCGGACGGCACGCCTGGACGCTTCAATGCGATCACCGACGTTCCGGGCGTGTCGGTGGGCTATACGACGCTGATTTCAGGCGACGGTCCCTTGCAGGTCGGCATCGGCCCGGTGCGCACCGGCGTCACCGCCATCCTGCCGAGGCCGGTTCAAGACCTCGCCACGCCGGTGTTCGCCGGGGTGTTCAGCCAGAACGGCAATGGCGAGCTGACCGGGACGCATATCATCGAGGAAACCGGCGCCTTCAATTTTCCGGTCACCATCACCAACACGCATTCCTGCGGCGTCACCCGCGACGCCACGCTGCGCTGGATGCACAAGGCGCTGCCAGCCGCGCTCGACAGCGCCTGGGGCCTGCCGGTGGCGGCAGAGACCTATGACGGCTTCCTCAACGACATCAACGGCCATCATGTCGGCTTCGAGCATGTCGCCGCAGCGCTCGAGAACGCCGGTGGCGGGGCCATCGAGGAAGGCAGCGTCGGCGGCGGCACCGGCATGATAACCTTCGGCTTCAAGGCCGGATCCGGCACCGCCTCGCGCATCGTCGAATGGCAGGACAGGCGTTATACGCTTGGCGTGTTCGTGCAGTCGAATTTCGGCAAAAGGCAGAATTTCACCATTCGTGGCCGGCGCATCGGGCCGGAGCTTGCCGACCCGGCGATCCGCGAGGCCACGGCCCGCGCCGAAAAGGGTTCAATCATCGCTGTCGTCGCCACCGACGCGCCATTCCTGCCGCATCAGATGAAGCGGCTCGCCCGGCGCGTGCCGCTCGGCATCGCCATGACCGGCGGCTTTGGCTACCACAGTTCGGGCGACATTTTTCTCGCCTTCTCGACCGCCAATCCGGAGGCCGCGCTGGGAGCTTCCGGTCGCATCGCCAGCGCGCAGTTCATCCCAGACGTCGACATCGACCCGTTCTTCGACGCGGTCGTGCAAGGCGTAGAAGAGGCGATCCTCAACGCATTGGTGGCGAATGAGGATATGACCGGACGCGACGGCAACTTCGTGCCGGCGCTGCCGAAGAAATGGCTGAAGGAAAAATTCGGATAGAAATGACCGCCGGCCTGTCGCAGGCGGGTATTTATTCCGCCGGCTTGTCGGGCTTCGCTTCGCCGGTGCTCTCTTCGGCGGCTTCCTCGAGGCGCGACGCGATCAACTCCTGGATGTCGCCGACCTCTTCCTGGATGTCTTCCAGGAGAATGCCTGCCTCGGCAGCCTTGGCGCAGCACTCCTTGGCGAGGGTCTCGGCCTGCTCGATCTTGATCGGCGAATGCTGGCATTGGACTTTCTCGCCAATCCATCCGCGCAAGAACTCGATCGCATGTTCACTCATACTGCTTCTTCCCTGGCGGCTAAGCCGGTTGGTAGCTATGAACGTCCACATCCCGCAAAGGATGCATGCCCCATTCGAACCGAGTCGGCCTCGACCGGCAAGACGTCTTGCCCGCGGGACAAGAGATCTTGCCCGTTGTACGCGAAACCGAAGGAATGGAAGGGTTCAAGGTGCACGTTCAGATCGTTGAGAATGATGAGATCGTTGACTGGGGTCGATAGAAGGGCCGCTGTTGTTTTTGCTTGCTTTTTTCTATCTCTGACAACGCATTTGTATCACAAACCGTATCATGGCTTCCCGGTCAACGTTGCCCCGGCCTCAGCCTGAGCAGGCGCTATATAGTGATATCCTGATGCAATGTCGACTCGGGGTCCGACATCCGGGCGATTACCTCCCCAGAAGATTGCGCTCGACCGTCCTCAGATGCGTCAGCATCGCGTTGCTGGCGCCTTCGGAGTCGCGCGCCAGCAGCGCATCCAGAACGACCTGGTGCTAGCTGCAATAGGTGGCGCGGCGTTCCTCCGAGAAGGTACGCTTCTTCATCTCGAACCACGGCCGCTGATTGCGCAGGATGCGCATGAGATTGTGGATCTCCTTGAGGACAGGCGATCTTGTGCGCCTCGCGCACGGCGTTCAATTCGCCGGCGCTTGCATTGGTCGCGGCGCAATCGAAATCGCAATTTACGGCGATAAACCAGCAATCCAAATCGATGGTACCGTTGGCTGGGATCGAACCAGCGACCTCCGGATCCACAATCCGGCGCTCTAACCAGCTGAGCTACAACGGCACGCTTGCCTGAGCTTGATCGAGGATGCTTCCTTCTCCGTGATCCGCTCTGTCGTTCGGCGATGCGTCAAATACGGGCTATCGGATTCTAATTCAAGGGCTTTGATAAGGGAAAGGACGGGTTTCCTCATCCGCCTGCGTCAAGGCAAAAGAAAAGGCCGGCGGGAGGAGGTGCCGGCCTTTTCCTGTTACGAGCCAGCGGGAGGAGGTGCTGGCTGGTCACCCCGGAAACGGAGGGAGGAGGTTCCATTTCCGGGTATCTGGTTGTTCAAACCATCGCATCTCTATTTGTCTGATGAAATGCGGCGTTTTGATGCAGCGCAAAATTGAGCGCTGAAATTAGGCAGCCTTGACGTCCTTCATCGCCTTCTCGAAGGCGCTCTTGACCGGCTTGGAGACGTCCTCGACCGCCTTGGTGGCAACGGTCTGGAACTCCTTGGCCTGCTCGACGGCCATTTCAACGCGCTTGCGCAGGAAGGAGGTCTGCAGCTCGACGACTTCCGAAAGGGTCTTGGCACCGACCAAGGCTTCGAGGTGCGAGAAGCCGGCCTCGGCATTGGCGCGCAACGCGGCGATGGCCTTCAGCGAAACGTCGCTGGAAACGGTCTTGGCGGTCTCGTAGGTCGACTCCAGAACCTTCTGGGTCTCCTCGGCGCCGGTCTTCAGCTTGGCATAGGCTTCCTTCGACTGCTCGACGCCCTTCTCGGCGAAGGCGCGGATCTGGTCGGTGGCCTTGGAAGCGTCGAAGCTCGGGAATTCAACGTTTTCGATGGTCTCTGCGGTCTTGGTGGTGGTCTTGGACATTTTCCAACCTTTCGGGGCAGCGGCTTTGACAGAAAGCCGTCTCGTTCATGTATGATGGCAATATAAAGGATTTTTTGTGCATTGCAATATCTTTGTTGCACTGCACCATAAAAATCTTCCCATACGTTAGGTACCAAGGCGTTAGCCACAGGGCCGTTAACCAAGAGCCCAGAGATTTCGACCGATGCAAGCCCAGGCTTGTGGACCTTGGGGCCACAGGCTTTTATTAACAAAGCGTTAACTGAAAAATGCCCGCTCCGGAGGGTTGGCCAGCGCATGCCGCCTGAAAACTACTCCTTCCTCGACGTCGCCGTGCTCGACGCGGTGCGCCAGCGCTTTGCCGCGGGCGATGCCTTGGCCATCCTGTCGGTCGACCTCGAACAGGTGATCTGGGCGAACGGCCCGGGGGCGTCGGCGTTCGGCTATCCGGATATCGAGGCCATCATCGGCGCCTCGGCGCGGCTGCCGCTGATCGCCCGGCGGCAGATCATGGCGACCAGCGGGTTTCCGGACATCGGCAGCGACCGCGCCATCACGGTGAGGCTGGCCACCGGCATGGTGAGCCGCGCCGTCGGCTTCCTGGCCAGCGCCGTGACGATGCCGGATGGCGAGAAGGCAATTCTGCTCGCGTTACCGGCGGCGCGGACCAGTTCGCGCAGCGCCGGCGAAATCGCCAGCCGCGCCATCGGCGGCTTTACCGAGACGGGGCATTTCATCGCCTTCGTCGACGCGCAAGGCGATGTCGAGGCAGCCTCGGACGGCTTTGCGGCGCTCGGTATCGAGCCGCGGACGCTGGCCGCCCTGGTCGCGGATGTGGCAATCAGCGGCGACCGCGTCGTCAAGCGCCTGGTGCCGGGCACCAATACCTCCTACCCGGCCGGTTTTGCGCAGCTCACCGACACGCGCCATCTGCTGGTGGTGATCGACGAAAACCAACTCGACGATTCGGATGGCGGGCAAGACGATCGGCCGGCCGCCGAGCTGGACGATCAGGCCGGCGACCAACAGGGTGCAGCGCCAGAGGCCGTTGTCGCTACGCCGCCGGGTGAAAGCCCGGTCGCGCCCGCACCCCAGTCCGCGCCGGAGAACCCGGTGCCGGTCGTGGCGGCTGGCGAAGAGGCCGAGCCAGTCCAGGAGGCTCCCGACGGCGATGCACCGCCTGACGCGGAGACCTTGGCCGACCAGCAGCCCACCCGGACCGAGCATCAGGCAAACGCCGCCGACTCCAGCAGGCAGGCCGCCGATGCGGGCGCCGGCCAGCACGACCATTGGTACTTCAATGCCGGCAACGAAGATGCCGCGCATGCTCAACCGGCAGCGCCGGCGAAGGGCGTGCCGGAGGGGGAAGCCACGGCTGAAGGCCAGGATGGCCGCGACGTGGCCGCACGCGAAACCACCACATCGGCCCAGCCGGCCCCGCCCCGCGACATCGACCGCTCCGCGCCGCCGCTGCGCTTCGTCTGGCGCACCGACGCCGAAGGCCGGTTCAGCGCGCTGTCGCCCGAATTCGCCGACATCGTCGGCCAGCCTGCCGCCGATGTGATCGGCCGCCGCTTCAGGGACGTCGCAGCCACGTTCGGCCTCGACGCCTCGGGCGAGATCGCCGGCCTGCTCGACCGACGCGATACCTGGTCCGGCCGCTCGGTGCTGTGGCCGGTGGCCGGAACCAGACTGAAGATCCCGGTCGATCTGGCGGCGCTGCCCGTCTATGGCCGCAGCCGCGCCTTCGAGGGTTTTCGCGGCTTCGGCGTCGCGCGCAGTGCCGACGCCGTGGTCGATCCGGAGGCGCTTGGCATGGCCCTGGTGCCGAATGCCGCGCCTGCCGGGGCCGAGCCGCCAGCCGAACAGCCACGCTCCGAGCAGACGGCGCCGGAACAGCCAACGTCTGAAGACCCCTTCCAGGGCGAAGTGCCGGCATTGACGATCGTGCCGAAGCCGGAGCGGCGCTTCGCCGACAAGGTGATAAGGCTGGCCGAGCATCGCCAGCCGGCCAACGACAAGCAGCCGGGAAGCGACACGCCGGCAAATCAAAGGAGCCTGTCGATCCTCGAGCGCAGCGCGTTCCGCGAGATCGGCGAGCGGCTGCGCAAGGACAGCGCCACGCCTGCCGAGGAACGCGCCGCCGAAGCCGACAAGCAGCCCGACGCGGCGGAGCACGACGGTTCGGTGAGGGAAGCGAGCCCGGCATCCGCAGCGCAAGCCCCGGAAGCCGATGACGCAAAGGCCGATGCGGAGGCCGTGGAAGCGGAGACCGAGGCGGAAGGCCAGGAAGATCTGGCGCGACTCGACGGCATCGACGATGCCCCCGAGACGGCCGACACCGGCCAGGCCGAGACCTCGGCCGTTTCCGGCTCGCTGCTCAGCTATGCCGACGGCGAAGAACCCACGGAAGAAGCCGGCATCGCGGCCGTTTCCGAGAGCGAGCAAGCGGAGGGCGCCCGGCAGGCCGCCGAACCTGCCGCCACGGAACCGCAGCAGCCGGTCGAACAGCCTGCGGCGGGGCCGGTAGCGGCCACGCAGTCCGCCCCTGGCGGGACGGCCGACGACGACGACATGACGGCGGACGATTTCCGCGACGCGCAAGACAATGAGGATTGGGCAGGCTCCGACGCGGATGCCACCGCGGCCGCGGAAGAACAGCCGGAAGAAGCGCCGGCGCGGCCACGCCTCGACGTGCCGCCGCTCAAACTCTCGGGTTTCGTGCCGTCCGCTCTTTCGACCGGAGAGGAAGCCAAGGCGCCCGATACGTCCATCCTCGCCAGGCTGCCGGTGCCGCTGCTCATCCATTCGGGCGACGTACTGCATTATGCCAACGAAGCCTTCCTCGAACTCACCGGCTACGATGCGGTGGACGACCTCGCGGATGCGGGCGGCCTGGGCGCGCTCTTCGCCGACCCATATGCCGAGGACACAGCGACGGACGAAAGCGACCACTCGCTGAAGCTCAAGACCCGCAACGGCCAGGAATTCCCGATCGACGCGCTGCTGCGCTCCGTGCCGTGGCTCGGCGGCAAGGCGCTGATGCTGGTGGTGCGGCGTTCCGGCGAGGACGACGGGGCGCATTTCACCGCCGCCAACGACGAACCGGCGCTGCAGCCGGACGTGCCGGAACTGAAGTCGCGCATCGCGGAGATGCGCACCATCATCGACACCGCCACCGACGGCGTCGTGCTGATCGGCCGCGACGGCAACATCCGCTCGATCAGCCGGCCGGCGGAAGCACTGTTCGGTTTCGACAGCGACGAGGTCGCCGGCAAGCCCTTTGCCTCGCTGTTTGCCATAGAAAGCCAGCGCGCGGCGCGCGACTATCTCGCCGGCCTTTCGGAGCCGGGCGTGGCGAGCGTCTTGAATGACGGTCGCGAGGTCATCGGCCGCGAGGCGCAGGGACGTTTCATCCCGCTGTTCATGACCATCGGCCGGCTGCCCAACGACAGCGGCTTCTGCGCCGTGGTGCGCGACATCACGCAATGGAAACGGGCTGAGGAAGACCTGACGCAGGCGCGCGCGGTGGCCGAGCGCGCCTCCTCGCAGAAGACGGATTTCCTGGCCCGCATCAGCCACGAGATCCGCACGCCGCTCAATGCCATCATCGGCTTTTCCGAGCTGATGGTGGACGAGAAATTCGGCCCGATCACCAACGACCGCTATCGCGATTACCTGCGCGACATCAACCGGTCGGGCAACCATGTGCTCGACCTCGTCAACGACCTGCTCGACATCTCGAAGATCGAGGCCGGCCAGCAGGAGATGGATTACGAAGCGGTGTCGCTCAACGACACGCTGGCCGAGACGGTGGCAATGATGCAGCCGCAGGCCAATCGCGAGCGCGTCATCATCCGCTCCAGCTTCGCCTCGCGGTTGCCGGAAGTGGTGGCAGATCTGAGAAGCGTGCGCCAGATCGCCCTCAACATCCTGTCCAACGCCATCCGCTACACCCAGGCCGGCGGCCAGGTGATCGTCTCGACCGCTTACGAAGCCTCGGGCGATGTCGTCATGCGCGTGCGCGACACCGGCATCGGCATGACCCCGGCCGAGATCGAGCAGGCGCTGAAGCCGTTCAAGCAGATCAATGCGTTGAAGCGCGGACGCGGCGACGGCACCGGCCTCGGCCTGCCGCTGACCAAGGCCATGGTGGAGGCGAACCGCGCGCGTTTCGCCATCACCTCGACGCCTGGCGAAGGAACCCTGGTCGAGGTCGCCTTCCCCTCGACCCGCGTGCTTGCCGAATAAACATCGCAGGACAAGGCGCGGCCAAAGAAAAAGGCGTCCAAGAGGACGCCTTGAGAAATGGGATGCTGTCACAACGGGGGCTTGAGCTGAACCTCAGGGGACGAGGAACGGGATTTCTCCCTCAAGTTACACGCGACTATCGGGGTCGTCCCTTAACAAGTCCTTACCGGGCCGCCAAAAAATTTACGAATGTGTACCACCCGTGAAATCTAGGTAAATTCACCGGACAGATTTCGTTAGCCATGTCGGGGTTCCATCTCGAACGGCTAGCTGGCCAGTTGCGGCAGGTCGCGAAACAGCTCCAGCGCTTCCGGGTTCGCGAGCGCTTCCTTGTTCTTCACGGCGCGGCCGTGGACCACGTCGCGTACCGCGAGCTCGGTGATCTTGCCGGACTTGGTGCGCGGGATATCGGTGACGGCGACGATCCTGGCCGGCACATGACGCGGGCTGGCGCCGGTGCGGATCCTGGCGCGGATGCGCTTTTCCAGATCCTCGTCCAGTCTCACGCCGGCGGCCAGCCGCACGAACAGCACGACACGGACGTCATTGTCGAAATCCTGGCCGATGCAGAGCGCCTCGAGGATTTCCGGCATCTGCTCGACCTGGTTGTAGATCTCGGCGGTGCCGATCCTCACGCCACCCGGATTGAGCGTGGTGTCTGAGCGGCCATGGATGATCATGCCGTCATGGGCCGTCCACTCGGCGAAGTCGCCATGGCACCAGACATTGTCTAAACGCTCGAAATAGGCCGCGTGATACTTCTTGCCTTCAGGATCGTTCCAGAAGCCGATCGGCATCGACGGGAAGGCTTTGGTGCAGACGAGCTCGCCCTTCTCCTGCCGGACGGGCTTGCCGTCGTCGTCCCAGACGTCGACCGCCAGGCCAAGGCCGGCGCCCTGGATCTCGCCGGTCCAGACCGGCTCGGTCGGCACGCCGAGCACGAAGCAGGAGACGATGTCGGTGCCGCCCGAGATCGAGGCCAGATGCACGTCCTTCTTGATGCCCTCATAGACGAAGCGGAAATCCTCCGGCGAAAGCGGCGAGCCGGTGGAGGAGATGGTGCGCACGCTCGACAGATCGTGGCTCGCGATCGGCTTCAGGCCGGCCTTGCGAACCGAATCGATGAACTTGGCCGAGGTGCCGAAATAGGTCATCTTCTCGGCATCGGCAAAATCGAACAACACATTGCCGTCGGGATAGAATGGCGAGCCGTCATAGAGCAAAAGCGTCGCGCCGGAGGCGAGGCCCGAGACCAGCCAGTTCCACATCATCCAGCCGCAGGTGGTGAAATAAAACAGCCGATCGCCGTCGAGCAGGCCGGCATGCAGCCGGTGCTCCTTGACGTGCTGGATCAGCGTGCCGCCGGCCGAATGCACGATGCATTTCGGGATGCCGGTCGTGCCCGAGGAGAACAGGATGTAGAGCGGATGGGCGAAGGGCAGCCGCTCGAAGCTGACAGTTCTCGCGGCAAAGGGCGAGAGCGCCTCTTCGAGCGCGGCCGCCTTGTCGATGGTGGCGGCGACATCGCCCGAGGTGCCGAGATAGTCGACGATCAGCACCTTGCGCACGCTCGCGAGCTTCTCCGCCACGGCGTGCACCTTGTCGGCCACCTCGATCGCCTTGCCGTTGTACCAATAGCCGTCCGGCGCAATGAAGACGACCGGCTCGATCTGGCCGAAGCGGTCGAGCACGCCCTGCTCGCCGAAATCGGGAGAGCATGACGACCAGACGGCGCCGATCGAGCTTGCCGCCAGCATCGCCGCGATCGTCTCGGGCATATTCGGCATCATGGCGGCGATGCGGTCGCCGGCCTTGACGCCGAGCGACAGGAAGAGCTGCTGCAGCCGCGACGTCAGCGCATGGAGCTCGTTCCAGGAGAGCCGCCGCTCGACCTTGTCCTCGCCGCGGAAGATGATGGCCTCGCCGGCCCCGGTCTTGTGCAAAAGGTTCTCGGCGAAATTGAGCCTGGCGTCGGGAAAGAAGCTGGCGCCGGGCATCTTCTCGCCGTCGACGAGGTGCCGCTCGCCCTTGTCGCCGACAAGCCCGCAGAAATCCCAGACCAGGCTCCAGAAGGCTTCGCGGTCGTCGATCGACCAGCGATGGAGGTCCCCGTAGCCGGAGAAAGAAAGCGTGGCCTTTGCTTCAGCCGCCTTCATGAACGCGGTTAGGGGCGCTGCATCGATCCGATCCTGCGTCGGGGTCCACAAAGGTGTGTCGGCGGCCATGATCGCTCCTCCCAAAGCGCGTCGCGTTCGAGCCAGTTAAGCTCAACCTCGCCCATGCCATCGTCCCAGAAACGGCGCGCGATTGCGGATCGGGATCGTGCAGACCGCTTATGCATATTGCAGCGCAGCAGAGCAAGATTTTGTTCGGGCGACCCATGGCCGCCGCTGCGCAAATGCCATCGCAAGGCCATAAAGACTTGAAAAGCGTCGGCGCTCGGTTACACCCGTCGGGCGATTTTGTCGGCAATGAAAGCATACGGGGCGAAATGCCATCATCTTTGATCCGGCGCGGGGTGTGGGCGATCGGCGTTGCCGTGCTCATTGTCGCGCTCGCGGTCGCGGCGCTGCCGCTGATTGCCTCGACCCGCATCGTGCGCGACCGCATCGCGTGGGAATTGAGCGCCTGGAGCGGTTTCAGGGTGACGATCGACGGCTCGCCGCGCATCGAGGTGTGGCCGAAGTTCCGGGCGATCCTCAGCGACGTGACGCTGTCGCAGTGGACAGAGACCGATGCGCCGCCGGTGGTCGAGGCTGATCGCGTGGAAGTCGATCTCTCCGCCATGGCGGCTTTGCAGGGCAACGTCGCCTTCTCGACCGCACGGCTGGTGCGCCCGACGATCAGGGTCCAGCGCATGGCGAGCGGCTTTTATCTGCCGCCGCTTCCGACCGGGGGGCGCATCACGCGCTCGATCGATACCGCGCGCGGCGTTGTCACCGCCAATCCGCAGAAGCCCGATCTCGGCAGATTGCCTTCCGATCCGTTCGGCACCGTCGAATTCCGCGATGGTCGGGTGGTGACTTCGGTCGACGGCAAGGATAGCGAAGTCCTGAGCAGCCTGAGCGGCCAGGTGAACTGGGAAGCGATGAACAGCGAAGCATCGCTGACCGCAAGCGGGATCTGGCGCGGCGAAAGCGTGCAGCTCGATTTCTCCTCGGCGAAACCGCTGGTGCTTTTTGCCGGGGGAGCCGCGCCGGTCACCCTTTCCTTCAAGGCCGCTCCCGCGACATTCTCCTTCGACGGAACGGCCTCGATGTCGGACAACGCCTACCTGGACGGCCAGGCAAAGTTTGCCGCGCCGTCGCTGCGGCGCGTGCTGGAGTGGTCGCAGGCAAGCATCGCGCCGGGTGCCGCGATCGGCGCGGTCTCGATCGCCAGCAAGGTGAACGCCTCGGCGGGGCGTGCGAAATTGGAGAACACCACCGTCACGCTCAACAACAATCCGGGCATGGGAGCGCTGGATTTCTCCTTCGCCGACGGCAGCCCGGTAATTGCCGGCACGCTCGCCTTCGACACGCTGGACCTGAGATCCTTCCTGTCGGCCTTCACGCCTGTCGCGCCCGCCGGCGAGGCCGGCCCCGGCGACATCGACACCAGCTTCCCCGACCGCATCAACCTCGACCTCAGGCTGTCGGCGGCCCATGCCACGGTGGGACCGGTCCAGCTCGCCGACGTCGCGGCCACAGCGCAGGTCAAGAACGGCCTTGCCGTCTTCGACATATCCGACGCGTCGGCCTTCAACGGCAACATCCAGAGCAGCCTGCGCTTCGACCGCAAGCCGGAAGGCACGCAGGTCGAGATGCGGCTCCTGGCATCGGACGTGGATACGGGAGCCTTTGCGACGGCGGCGGGAATGACGCGACTGGTGCCGGCCGGCACCGGGACGGTGTCGGTCATCCTCAAGGGGCCGGGCAAGGCCTGGAACTCCATCTTCGAGAATGCCGACGGATCGTTCTCGGCGACTTTCGGGCCGGGCGCGCTCAACGGGCTCGACCTGCCGGCCTTCCTCAAGCGCAACCAGCAAGGCGGCTTCTTCGCGCTCGACGACGTCGCCAATGGTTCGCTGCCGATCGAGGGCGCCGAGATCAAGGCGAGCATTTCGAAGGGTGTGGCGCGCCTCGACAAGGCCGAGATCAATTCGCAGAAATACAAGATCTGGCTATCCGGCATCGCGTCCTATGCCGGACGCGGGCTGGCGCTTTCGGGCGGCGTGGTGCCCAACGGCCAGCCGGCGCAGCAGCCCCAGACCAACGGTCAGGCGGCCAGCCCGACTGCCACGCCGCCGAGCCAGTCGCTGTTCTTCGTCGGCGGCAACTGGAGCGCGCCGTTCATATCGCCGATCGCTCCCGGCGTTTCAGGCCAGTAAGTGCGGGGGCGCAAGGCCCCCACCGCTTAACCGCGCTGCGCGGCCTGCTCGTCGAGCTGACGCTGGATCTCGCGACGCTTGTTGGCGATCGAGGCGATGATGACGCCGACCGCCACCACCGCGATCAGGATCGTGCAGGCAGCGTTGATTTCCGGCGTCACGCCGAGACGCACCTGGCTGTAGATCTTCATCGGCAGCGTGGTGGCGCCGGGACCCGAGGTGAAGCTCGCGATGACCAGATCGTCCAGCGAGAGCGTGAAAGCCAGCATCCAGCCGGAGATGATCGCCGGCAGGATGACCGGCAAGGTGATCTGGAAGAAGGTCTTCACCGGCGGCGCGCCGAGATCCATCGCCGCCTCCTCCAGCGATCGGTCGAACGTGACCAGCCGCGACTGCACGACGACGGCAACAAAGCACATGGTGAAGGTGATGTGCGCGAGCGTCACCGTGAGGAAGCCGCGGTCGAGCCCGACGGCGACGAAGAGCAGCAGCAGCGAGAGGCCCGTTATGACTTCCGGCATGACCAGCGGCGCGAAGACCATGCCCGAGAAGAGCACCCGCCCCTTAAAGCGCGTGTAGCGCGTTAGCGCGAGGGCGCCGAGCGTGCCCAGCACGGTCGCGACCGTGGCCGAGATGACGCCGACGCACGCCGTCACCCAGGTGGCGTCCATCAGGCCCTGATTGTGGAACAGCGACACGTACCATTTGGTCGAGAAGCCGCCCCAGACGGTTACGAGCTTGGATTCGTTGAAGGAAAAGACGATCAAAAGCACGATCGGCAAATAGAGAAAGGCAAAGCCCAGCACGATCGAGGTGATGTTGAAGCGGCTCCAGGTGGCGTTCATTTGCCCTCCTCCTGCGCGCGTGCCTGCGCCTGCTGGAAGAACATGATCGGAATGGTCAGCACCAGGAGCAGGATAACGGCCACCGCCGACGAGACCGGCCAGTCACGGTTGGAGAAGAATTCGTTCCAGAGCGTCTTGCCGATCATCAGCGTCTGCGAGCCGCCGAGGAGGTCGGGAATGACGAACTCGCCGACGGCCGGGATGAAGACGAGCAGGCAGCCGGCGACGACACCGGGCAGCGACAGCGGGAAGGTGATCTTCCAGAAGGCGCTGGTCGGCGGGCAGCCGAGGTCCTTGGCCGCCTCGATCAGCGTATAGTCCATCTTTTCCAGCGACGAATAGAGCGGCAGCACCATGAAGGGCAGGTAGGAATAGACGATGCCTATGAAGATCGCGGTGTAGGTGTTGAGGATGACCAGCGGCTGGCTGATCAGGCCCGTGGCGAGAAGAACCTGATTGAGCAGCCCCTCGGGCTTCAGGATGCCTATCCAGGCATAGACGCGGATCAGGAACGAGGTCCAGAAGGGCAGGATCACCAGCATCAGCAAGGTCGGGCGGATCGTGGCCGGCGCCCGCGCCATGCCATAGGCGATCGGATAGCCGACGATCAGGGTGAGTATCGTCGAGATCCCCGCGATGATCAGGCTCGTCACATAGGCGTTGAAATAGAGCGCGTCCTGGGTGAGCCAGGTGTAGTTGTCGAAGTTGAGCTCGCGGACGCCGGCGAGGAATCCAGAGACGCCGTCGGTGAAGTCGAGCACCGGCGTATAGGGCGGCATCGAGATCGCCGTCTGCGACAGCGAAATCTTGAACACGATGATGAAGGGGACGAGGAAGAAGAACAGCAGCCAGAGATAGGGGATGATGATGACGAGGCGGTTGACGAAGCCTTTTGCCAGCCTCGCCGGCAGTGTTGTGGCTTCAGTCGATGGGGCGGCAATCGCGGCGATATCCGTCATCTCAGCCTCCTACCTGGCCAACACGACGCCGGCATCGGGCCGGAAGGAGACCCAGGCGCGGTCGTTCCAGGTGAGCGGATCCTCGGTGACGCGCAAGGCGTTCAACGCGCTTGCCCGCACGATCTGACCGTCGTCGAGCTTGATATGATAGACGGTCATGTCGCCGAGATAGGCGACGTCGTAGACCTCGCCTTCGAGCGCGTTGACGGCATCGGCCGGCTTTTTGGAGGAAACCCTGATCTTCTCCGGCCGGATCGCGAAGACGATGTCGGAGCCGGCAGCGGCGTTGCCGCCATTGTCGACGACGATCTGCGCTCCAGTCGCGCCGGTGATGCGTGTGGTGCTTGCCGTACGCTCGGCAACCTTGCCCTCGAACATGTTCACATTGCCGACGAAATGCGCCACGAAGCGCGAGGTCGGCGCCTCGTAGATCTCGGCAGGCGTCGCGACCTGCATCACCTCGCCCTTGTCCATGATGGCGATGCGGTCGGCCATGGTCATGGCCTCTTCCTGGTCATGCGTGACGACGACGAAGGTGAGGCCGAGCTCCTGCTGCAGGTCCATCAGCTCGAACTGCGTTTCCTCGCGCAGCTTCTTGTCGAGCGCGCCGAGCGGCTCGTCGAGGAGCAGAACCTTCGGCCGCTTGGCGACCGAGCGGGCAAGCGCCACGCGCTGGCGCTGGCCGCCCGAGAGCTGGTGCGGCTTGCGCTTGGCGAACTGCTCGAGCTTGACGAGCTTCAGCATCTCGGCGACGCGCTTTTCGATATCGGCTCCCGGCATGCCTTCCTGCTTGAGGCCGAAGGCGATGTTCTTTTCCACCGTCATATGCGGAAACAGCGCGTAGGATTGGAACATCATGTTGACCGGCCGCTTGTAGGGCGGGATGCCGCGCAGATCCTGCCCGTCAAGCAGGATGCGGCCCGCGGACGGCTCCTCGAAGCCGGCGAGCATCCTGAGCAGGGTCGACTTGCCGCAGCCGGAAGCGCCGAGCAGGGCGAAGAATTCGCGCTCGAAGATGGTCAGCGACAGGTTGTTGACGGCGGTGAAGTCACCGAACTTCTTGGTCACCTTGTCGAACTGGATATACGGCTTGGCGTTCGGGTCGTTCCATGGCGCGAAATCCCTGCGGATGCTGCCAAGCGATTTCATGGTCCCCACTCCGTTACTTTTTAGAAATTCCCCAAAAGAAAGCGACCCCGGCAGCTGGCTGCCGGGGTCGTGTCGCAATGCTCACTGGCCGGTGACGATCTTGGTCCAGGTGCGCGTGATGACGCGCTGTGTCTTGGGATCGTACGGCGCAACGGTATAGAGCTTCTTCGTCGTCTCCTCGTCCGGATAGACCGAAGGATCTTCCAGGATCGCCTTGTCGATGAACTGCTGCGAAGCCTTGTTGCCGTTGGCGTAGAGCACGTAGTTCGACGACTTGGCGATGACTTCGGGCGTCATCATGTAGTTGATGAACTCGAGCGCGTCGGCGACATGCGGCGCGTCCGCGGGGATCGCCATCTGGTCAAACCACATCTGGGCGCCTTCCTTCGGCACCGAATAGCCGATCTCGACGCCCTGCTTGGCTTCCGTGGCGCGGTTGCGCGCCTGGAATACGTCGCCCGACCAGCCGATCGCCATGCAGATGTCGCCGTTGGCCAAAGCGTTGATGTATTCCGACGAATGGAACTTGCGGATATAAGGCCGGACTTTCAGCAACGCTTCCTCGGCCTTGGAAATGTCATCGGGCGAAGTGCTGTTGGGGTCGAGGCCGAGATATTTCAGCGCCGCCGGAATGACGTCGGCGGGAGAATCCAGCACATAGACGCCGCAATCCTTCAGCTTGGCAAGCTTCTCAGGATTGAAGAAGGTGTCCCAGCTGTCGATCTTGTCGGTGCCGAGCGCGGCCTGCACCTTCTTGACGTTATAGCCGAGGCCGACCGTGCCCCACATATAGTTGACCGAATATTCGTTGCCCGGATCGTATTTGGCGGTGCGCTCGGAAATGACGTCCCACATGTTGGAGATGTTGGGCAGCTTCGACTTGTCGAGCTTCTGGAACACGCCCGCCTGGATCTGGCGCGCCAGGAAGTTGGCGCTCGGCACGACGACGTCATAACCGCTGCCGCCGGCAAGCAGTTTGGTCTCCAGGATCTCGTTGGAATCGAAGGTGTCGTAGACGACCTTGATGCCGGTCTTCTTGGTGAAGTCGTCGATGATCGAGCTGTCGATGTAGTCCGACCAGTTGTAGACATTGACGACGCGGTCTTCGGCATGGCCGCTTAAGGTGAAAAGCGTCAGAAATGCCGACGTCGCCGAAAGCCATAGAGCTTTGCGGATCATGATGTTCTCCTTTGGTGAGTGTTCCCTTGCCGGCTCGTCGCGATATGGCGGGGCGGCGTTTGGTTCAGATTATTGAGCTTTCCGGAGGGCAACAAGCGCGACCTGTCGGCGCTGCGTCGGGTTGCCGGTCGGCGGTCAAAGACCTCCCGCGGCGTGCCCTTATAGGGTATCCGGGCGGCGTCAGCGGCGTGCGCCGTGGCGTGGGCAGAGATACGACGATGTGGTCCGGCCTTAGTCAGGCCGGCAGAGACACTTGGCAAGATACGCCTGTCTTGTTGTTGCCGTGACCGCAGCCTGCCCGCCCGGCAACTGGGTTGTCAATGGGGGAAGACTCCCAACTTCAATTGGGGGACGGCAAACCGGTGATGCCGGGACGCGCCGGCCGCGTCTGGCGCTTGAACTCCAGGCCGATATGGACGAGCAGCGCCGTGACCACGACCGTGCCGCCGATGATGGTGCGCACCGATGGCACTTCGGAATGGACGAGCCAGACCCAGATCGGCCCAAGGATCGGCTCGAAGGTGCCGAGCAGCGCCGCGATCGCCGCCGGTACCAGCCGCGCGCCCATGGCGAAAAAGGCGAGGCCGACACCAAGGTTGATGACGCCGAAGGCGAAGAGGAAGCCCATGTCTCGCCCCGAAACCGCGAACGCCGAGGCCTGGGAAGCGGCGAAAGCGCCGGCCAGCAGCGCCGCGAGACAATTGGCCGGCACCATGCGCACATGGGCAAAGCGCCGGGTGATCACGGTCGCGACAGAGAACATCACCGCGATCAGCAGCGCCAGGCCGTCGCCGATCGGCGAGACGGCGCCGCCGAGGGATTCGGAGACCATGATGGCGACACCGGCGATGACGGCGGCAATGGCGATCCAGGTCGCGGGGCCGACCCGTTCGCGAAACAGGAGCCAGGCAAGGAGCGCTGCCAGCAGCGGCACGCCGGCCTGCATCAGGAGGATGTTGGCGACGGTCGTGTAGGCAAGCGCCACCACGAAGCTGGTCGAGGCGGTGGCGAAGCAGAAGGCGACGCCGAGGCCGGGCAGGCCCATATGCCGGAAGAGTTTCAGGGTGCCGCGCCAACCGTCGCGCCACAGCATGAAGGCGACGAGAAAGGCCACGGCCCACAGCGAACGCCAGAACACCACGGTCCAGCTGTCGCCGACATGGATGAAACGGGCGATGGTGCCGCCGAAGCTCCACATAAGCGCCGAAAGGAAGACCAGGAGCATGCCGATCCGCTCCTCGCGCGGCGAGACGGCCGGCAAAGCGGCAGGCGACGAGGCGACAGGGGATGGGGCGGTATCGGTCATGGACATGGCTGTCAGCGAGTTGCGTTCGACACGATGCACCGAGGACCACACGGATTCTGTGTCTCAAACGACGGGACTGTGTCTCAATCGCGTAGCGCAAAGTAGAAAGCCATGCGTGATCCAGCATTCGCTCAAATGTAGGACAACCTCGCTGCGGTTTACCTTGACACAGTCAGACCCCATGCCGATGCGAGGGCTCGGGCGACGTATCATCCCTGAAAATCGAAGGCGCTGAGGCCCGTCACCATCTCGTCGAGGCCGAGCGGGCGCGTCACCGGCGGCTCGGCGCGCGCGAGGCAGCCGGCTCGCTCGCAAAGCCTGCAGGCAGGGCCTACCGGCGTGGCGAAGCCTTGCCCGGACTTGCCGGCGGCTCCGGCCGGCAGCGCCGCGCCGTAGACGATCTCGTCGCGGAAGCCGATATCGCAGCCGAGCAAGAGCGCGGTGCGACGCGGCCGTTCGGAGAAGGCGCCTTGCGGGCCCTCCAAGGTGCGGGCGATGCAAAGGAACTCGGCGCCATCAGGCATTTCCAGCGCCTCGACCAGGATCTGGCCCGGCTGCGAGAACGCCGCGTGGACGGGAAGCTTGGGGCAGCCGCCGCCGAAGCGGCTCTGAGGGTAGCCCTGGCTGCCGGCCTTACGAAAGCGGTTGCCGGCATTGTCGACTTCCAGCATGAAGAACGGCACGCCCGATGCGCCCTGCCGCTGCAGCATGGTCAATCGGTTGGCCGCCTGTTCGAAAGAGACGCCGAAACGGGAACGCAAGACGTCGATGTCGTAGCGGGCGCGAACGGCGGCGGCATGGAAAGCCTGATAGGGCATCATCAGCGCGTGCGCGGCATAGCGGCCGAGCTCAAAGCGGGCGAGCCGGCGCGCCTCGTCGGTGCCGAGCTTCAGCGCCTGGACCTCGCCCGCGATGGCCACCGACATGCGCATCAGGCTCGCCTCCATGGCGACTTCGCGCAGCTGATCGAAAGGCGACAGCCGCTCGGAGAGGAACAGGCGCTGCGAATGGCGGTCGTAACGGCGGCGCCAGTTGGGCATGGTGGCGACCGGCAGCACCTTGACGACGATGCCGTGCTCGCGCCGCAGCCATGCCTTCAGCGCGCCGGACAGATCGTCGCCAGGCTCGATGACCGATGTGAAAGCCTCCGCCTCCTCTTCCAGCGAAGCAAAGTGGTTCGGACGGCGTTCGAACACTTCGTGGACTTCATCGGCAGGCAGGCGTGTGCCGGACAGCGCGGTTGCCCTGCCCTCCCTGGCCAGAAGCTGGTTGAGGTCGGACAGGCGCTCGGCCTGTTCGCGGTAGGCGCGAAAGAGCTTTACCATCGCCGCCGAGGCATTCGGCGCCGTCTCGGCGAGATCGATCAGTTCTTGATCGCCGGGCAGTTCGCCGGCAAGAAGCGGATCGCTGAACGCCTCGCGTAGTGCCGCGATCGAGCCTTTCGTCTCTCCCTGCAATTCATGCGGATCGACCTTGTAGACGGAGGCGAGCTTGAGAATGAGTTGCACCGTCAGCGGTCGCTGGTTGCGCTCGATCAGGTTGAGGTAGGAAGGCGAGATGCCCAGCCCTTCGGCCATCGCCGTCTGGGTCAGGCTCCTGGCGTTGCGCAGCCGGCGCAGCCGCGGCCCGGCAAAGATCTTCTGGTCGGCCATCCCTGCCTTCCTTGACAAGAATTTACATGGATATCGAGTCCAACGGCCGCTTCGCCGCTTTTACAATCGTGACAAATTTACAGAGATAACCTGTCAATGACAACACAGCTTTTCCTTTATTTTCCGGGCTGAGCGGCGGTTTTTCTGGGCGTTTTTCGCGCTGCAATGTAAATGATGTCACACGCAGACATCGCAAGGCTATGCGCTTGCGAAGCAGCGCTGAAGCAGTTCCAAACGATCCGGAGTGACCAATGACCGATTTTTACAACCTCGTCCCCTCCGCGCCGGAAGGCCGTTTCGACGGCATCGAGCGTCCCTATTCACCGGAGGATGTGAAGCGGTTGCGCGGCTCCGTGCAGATTCGCCAGACGCTGGCCGAGATGGGCGCGAACCGGCTGTGGAAGCTCATCCATGAGGAGGATTTCGTCAACGCGCTGGGCGCCATGTCGGGCAATCAGGCCATGCAGCAGGTCCGGGCCGGGCTGAAGGCGATCTATCTCTCGGGCTGGCAGGTGGCCGCCGACGCCAACACCGCGTCGGCGATGTATCCGGACCAGTCGCTTTACCCGGCCAATGCGGCGCCGGAACTGGTCAAGCGCATCAATCGCACCTTGCAGCGCGCCGACCAGATCGAGACGTCCGAAGGCGACGGGCTGTCGGTCGAGACCTGGTTCGCGCCGATCGTCGCCGACGCAGAAGCCGGCTTCGGCGGCCCGCTCAATGCCTTCGAGATCATGAAGGCCTTCATCGAGGCGGGTGCTGCCGGCGTCCACTATGAGGACCAGCTGGCGTCGGAAAAGAAGTGCGGCCATCTCGGCGGCAAGGTGCTGATCCCGACGGCGGCGCATATCCGCAACCTCAATGCGGCGCGCCTTGCGGCCGACGTCATGGGCACGCCGACGCTGGTCGTGGCGCGCACCGACGCCGAGGCGGCGAAGCTTCTGACCTCCGATATCGACGAGCGCGACCGGACTTTTGTCGACTATGAGGCAGGCCGCACGGTCGAGGGCTTCTACAATGTGCGGAACGGCATCGAGCCCTGCATCGCGCGCGCCGTGGCCTATGCGCCGCACGCCGACCTGATCTGGTGCGAGACCTCGAAGCCGGATCTGGCGCAGGCCAGGAAGTTTGCCGAGGGCGTGCACAAGCATCATCCGGGCAAGCTGCTCGCCTACAACTGCTCGCCGTCCTTCAACTGGAAGAAGAATCTCGACGACGCGACGATCGCGAAGTTCCAGAAGGAGCTCGGCGCGATGGGCTACAAGTTCCAGTTCATCACGCTGGCCGGCTTCCATCAGCTCAACTTCGGCATGTTCGAGCTGGCGCGCGGCTACAAGGATCGCCAGATGGCGGCCTATTCGGAACTGCAGGAGGCCGAGTTCGCGGCGGAGGCCAACGGCTATACCGCGACCAAGCACCAGCGCGAGGTCGGCACCGGCTATTTCGACGCCGTGTCGATGGCGATCACCGGCGGTCAGTCTTCGACAACCGCCATGCATGAATCGACCGAGCACGCCCAGTTCAGGCCGGCGGCCGAGTAACGGATAACAACCAGAGGAAACGCCCGCAGGGCATTTACATCGAGGAGAAGAGCAATGGCATCGATAAGCCGCGTCAAGGAAAGGGCAGAAGAGCAATCGAGTGCGATGAGCGTCGACCAGCAGGCGACGATCCGCATGCTCGCCAACGATCTGCACAGGCTCAACCAGTCGGTCATGAAGGCAGTCGAGGCCGGCGTCTCGGTGGAGTTGGTGCGCTCGGCCAGGCACCATGGCGGCGACGGCAACTGGGGAGACCTTTTGATCCCGGTGATCGTTACCCAGCAGAGTCACACTTGACGTAACGTCAACAGTCTCGGCGATAGTCTCCCGTACGTTATACGTTCGGGAGACTATCGTATTTTTTCGGTTTGCCTTCATCGTCAAGGGGTACGACTTGCGCTGAATCTCGGAATTTCTTGCTATATTTTCGACCTCGACCGTTTCAGCTTGACACCGGCCGCGATCTCACCCAATTGTGCCTCAGGTTTCAACCCTGCATTGAACCAGAGTGCCTGCCCGCCGATGTGTCCCGCCGACCGTGACGACCACTGCGAAAAAGATCCGAAACCGGCGGCCCGGACTGGTGCGATCGCGGCGGACTTTTCCAAGGTGCTCGTCGTCGGAAAGTCGTCGATCAACCGCGTCGTGGTCTCGAAAATCGTCGAGAAATCGGGGCTGAAGCCGATTTCGGAACAGCCCGAGGCCGCCGAGAAGACGCTGGCCGGCCAGTTGCCCGGCGCCGTCATCCTTGACGGCGGCCCGGACAACAAGGATTGCGACCGGCTGATGTCGGCCATCGACGCGCTGCGGCGCGCCTCCGGCAAGCCGTTGCCCGCGGTGATCCTGCTTTCAACCAGGAATGGCACGCCGGAAAGCCTCGGCCTGTCGAGCGTGGTCGATGCGGTGGTTGCCAAGCCCATCACGCCCGAGAGGCTGCAACCGGTGGTCGATCGTCTGGTCGGGCGCGGCTAAGGCCCCCTAAACCTCGTCAGCCCGCTGCGGCGATGCTTTCGATCAGCGCGGGCAGTTCGCCGAGGTCGGCGATCTCGCGGAAACGCGGCGCCGCGACCGGCGCCTCGGCATGCTCGGCCGCCCAAGTCAATTCATGCGGGACATAGATGCCCCAGCCGCCGGCATCGATGGCCGGGACGACGTCCGACTTCAACGAATTGCCGACCATCATGCTCCTATGCGGTCCGTCGCCATGGCGGCTGAATATACGGGCATAGGTGGCGGCGCTCTTGTCGCTGACGATCTCGACGGCGTCGAAGAACTCGCCCAGTCCCGATTGCGCCAGCTTGCGCTCCTGGTCCATCAGGTCGCCCTTGGTGATCAGCACAAGGCGATAATTGCCGGCGAGCTTCTCGACCGTCTCACGCGCATGCGGCAGCGGCTCGATCGGATGGCTGAGCATGTCGCGGCCGGCAGCCAGGATTTCCGCGATGGTCGAGGCCGGAACGCGGCCTTCGGTAACCTCGATCGCCGTCTCGATCATCGACAGCGTGAAGCTCTTTATGCCGAAGCCGTAGAGGCCGAGATTGCGCCTGGCGGCAGCAAGCAAGTTCGCCGAAATCCGGCTTGCGTCGCCATGCTCGGCAAGCATGGCCAGGAAGCGCTGTTCGGTCATGCGGAAGAACTGCTCGTTCTGCCACAGCGTGTCGTCGGCATCGAAACCGATTGTGGTCAACCGGGAACCGGACATCAGCGCGCTCACTCTTTTCTGACAGGCACATCTAGACGTTGCAGCGCCGCCAGCAAGCGGAAACTGGCAGCGGCTGAGCGACTTTCCTCGGGCGCTCGCCTTGGCATGCCTGGCACCTCCCCTTCCCTTCCCCCGTGGCGCCCGGCTATACTTCGAAATCCGCAACACAATCTGGTGAATGATGCCGCCTGAAAAAAAGGAAGTCCGTCCGTCAAGCCGGGGGGGACGCGCCCGCACGCCTGCGTTCCTGAAAAACGAGCGTGGTGTGAAGAACTGGAAGGAAGCCAGCGCCTGGCTCGAATGGCGCGGCATCGAGGACATCGAGTGCATCACGCCCGACCAGGCGGGCGTCGCCCGCGGCAAGATGATGCCGTCGAAGAAATTCACCTCCAACACCTCGCTGGCGCTGCCTTCGGCCGTGTTCATGACGACGATCTCCGGCGGCTATCCCGAGGACGGCAACGGCTTCCACTATCCCGAGGATGACGGCGACCTGAAGCTTCTGCCCGATCTTTCGACGCTGACCGTCGTGCCCTGGGAAGAGGATCCGACGGCGGCGGTCATCTGCGATCTCGTTCACCAGGACGGCCGCTCGGTCGAGTTCACGCCGCGCAACGTGCTGAAGCGCGTGCTTGCCGCCTATGACGAGCGCGGGCTCAAACCGGTCGTGGCGCCCGAGATCGAATTCTATCTGGTGCGCAAGAACCCCGATCCGGACTATCCGCTGACGCCGCCCGTCGGGCGTTCGGGCCGTCCGATCGGCGGCGGCGCCGGCTATTCGATCGCCGGCGTCAACGAATTCGACGAACTGATCGACGACATCTACCATTTCTCGGAACGGCAGGGCCTGGAGATCGACACGCTGATCCATGAGGAAGGCGCCGGCCAGCTCGAGATCAACCTGCGCCACGGCAACCCGATCGAGCTCGCCGACCAGGTCTTCATGTTCAAGCGCACCATCCGCGAGGCGGCGCTGAAGCATGAGATCTATGCCACCTTCATGGCAAAGCCGATCCAGGGCCAGCCGGGCTCGGCCATGCACATCCACCAGTCGGTGCTCGACAAGAAGACCGGCAAGAACATCTTCTCGGCGGAAGACGGCTCGGAGACGGATGCGTTCTTCCACTTCATCGGCGGCATGCAGAAGCATGTGCCGAACGCGCTGGTGATGTTCGCGCCCTACGTCAATTCCTATCGCCGGCTGACGCAGCAGGCCTCGGCTCCGGTCAACAACAAATGGGGCTATGACAACCGCACCACCGCCTTCCGCGTGCCGCGCTCGGATCCGGCGGCGCGACGCGTCGAAAACCGCATCCCGTCCTCCGACGCCAATCCCTACCTGGCGCTGGCGGCATCGCTGGCCTGCGGGCTGGTCGGCATGAATAATAAGATCAAGGCGGAACCGCCGGTCCTGACGACCGCCAATGCGGATGAAATCGACCTGCCGCGCGGCCTGCTGGAGGCCGTCGGCCTGTTTGAGGACGACACGGAGCTCGGCGCCATCCTCGGCAAATCCTTCGCCGCCACCTATACCGCGATCAAGCGCGCCGAGTTCGAGACCTTCATGGAAGTGATCAGCCCGTGGGAGCGGGAGTATCTGCTGCTGAATGTGTGATCGGCGAATTCCTCGCGTGAATGGTAAATGGTGAATAGCGAATGGTGAGTAGTTTTATACTGGATGGATGAGGGCGGACGAAGCGGTCGCGTCTATTCACTATTCACTATTCACTATTCACTATTCACTAGTCACCATTCACTGTTCACCGTTGACTGGCGTTCCAATGCCTTACCAATCACCGATCTCCCCCGGACGCTCGTGGTACGAGGATACTGCCGGCTCACGGCCAGAATATCCGGCGCTAGACGGCGACCGCGGTTGCGACGTGGTCATCGTCGGCGGCGGGTTTACCGGCTTGTCTGCCGCTGCGCACTTGGCCAAGGCCGGCGTCAATGTCGTGCTGATCGAAGCCCATCGCTTCGGCGACGGCGCGTCGGGGCGCAATGGCGGCCAACTCGGCACCGGACAGCGCGCCTGGGCGGAGGAGTTGGAGGCAGAATACGGCCTTTTCCGCGCCAAGGCGCTGTTCGACATGGCGGAAGAAGCCAAGGCGCATCTTCTGGACTTCGCCGCCGCCAACGCGATCGACATCGACTATATGCCGGGCCAGCTTTCGGTGGCGCACAAGCGGCGCTATGTCGACGACTACAAGCGCCACGCCGAGATCATGACGAGCCGCTTCGGCTACCCGCATGTCAGCTTCATGGACGCGGCGGAGACGGCGGAACGGTTGGGCTCGACACGCTACTTCGGCGGGACCCGCGACACCGGCACGGGCCACATCCACCCGCTGAAGCTGGTGATCGGCACGGCGAGAGTGGCGGCGGCGGCCGGCGCGCATCTCTTCGAGCAGACGCCGTCCACCGGCATCGTTTCCAATGGCGGCAAGGTGACGGTCACAACGCCCAACGGCACGATCACGGCCGACAAATGCCTGATCGGGGTCAATGCCTATGGCGGCAATCTGGAGCCTGTGAGCGCGGCGCATATCATGCCGATCGGCTCCTTCATCGGCGCGACCGTGCCGCTCGGCGCCGCCTCCAAGGTGCTGCCCGGTGGCGAGTCGGTCGACGATTCCCGCTTCGTGGTGCGCTATTTCCGCAAGTCGAAGGACGGCCGGCTGTTGTTCGGCGGCCGCGAGGTCTACGCCGTCAACGATCCGAAGGATATCCATATCCACATCCGCAAGCAGATCGCCGAGCTCTACCCGGACCTGAAAGATGTCGAGATCACGCATGGCTGGGGCGGCTATGTCGGCATCACGGTGCCGAGAAAGCCGTTCGTGCGCGAGGTGATGCCGAAGGTGATCTCGATAGGCGGCTATTCCGGTCACGGCGTCATGCTGTCGAACTTCTTCGGCAAGCTCTATGCCGAGACCGTTGCCGGCAACCGCGACCGGCTGAAACTGATCGAGGACCTGAAAATCCCCGCCTTCCCGGGCGGTCGCCGCTTCCGCGCGCCGCTCCTGTTCCTGGCGCTCAACTGGTTCGCGCTGCGCGACAGGATTTGAAGCTGCCGCCAGTCCAAGCCATCGATTCGACGCGGGCGGCTTCCACGCGGCAGGTTGTGGAAGCCTTAACAAACGCGCAGAATTTCGCAAATTGGCTCACTCATGCCATAATCAGCAGTAAAAGATGCGATTATGGGCGAAAATCCGGGGATTTCGCGGGCCTTGTCCGCAAAGATTTCGGGACCGATGCCGATCAGGCCAATCGTTACGGCAATGATCGAAAGAACGTCGGCCCGCTTGTTGGAGGTGGTTTGAGTGAACGAGCCCTTCAGTTTCGGCATGCCGGAACGGCAGCGCTTCACAATGCAGTTCGGCTATAGCGTACGGCCATCCTTCTGGCAGAGGATGCAGTCGAACGCGCATCTGGTCATTGCTGCGGTCGGCACCGCCGCGCTGCTGGGCGTGGCCGCGGTGGCGCTATGGCTGATCGTCCCGGGCGATGATCGGCAAGTGGCCGCGGCAAGCGCCGAGCAGACCGTTCCGACAGTTCCGGTGAAGACCACGAAGATCGCTCCGGCGGCAGCCGCGGTCACCGTGGCAGCAGCGGCACCGCAGGCCGCGCCCAACGCGGATGCGGTTTCGCCGGCAATAGCGGTTCGCAAAGCCAGCATTCCAGCACTGGCGTCGAACAGCCCCCGCTGGACGGCTTCGGACTCCAAAACCTCGCCGGACCAGGCCGAGGATCAACCAGTTCCTTCCAAGCAGGCTGCCGACCCGAGCGCCGCGCAATCAACCGATACGGCCTTCGCCGAGCCCACCGCCGAGAACGACGCTTCGGACGCGCTGTCGCAGGTCGCCGCCCCCGCGGGCGAGACGCCGGCGGCCGCGAAGAAGCCGGGCGACAAGATGGACGGCGCCCAAACCGCCGCCATCCCCGAGGCCAAGCCTGAGGTTCCAGATGCGCAGGCGACAGCGACCGACGGCGTTGCGCAGCCCAAGCCGAACCCTCCAAAAGCCAGCGCGGCCGCAAACGGGCGCATTTTGAGGGCCGTGACCATGCGCTCCGGCCCGAAGAAGGGCGCATCCGCAATCACGACGGTGCCGGCCAAGGCATCGGTGCAAGTGATGAGCTGCAAGCAATGGTGCGAGATCGTCTATAACGGCAAGCACGGCTGGGTCTACAAAAGCTACGTCAAGACCGGCGCCTGAAGCTTAACCCGCCAAGCAGCCGTCCGAAGCGACTCCCCGCAGACCCGCCTTCATCGCGCTATGGCCCAGCCCCTTTCGTTATGCCCATCGCTGTGACATCGAGTCAATCGGAGCCAGGCGTGGCGCGGCTCAGCTTCACCGGGTCGCGAGTCCGCTCTTTGCATCGGGCACTGCACAATTTTATGCATCGAACCAGCCACACTCGATGAGCAGCTCAAATACAGCGGCCGCCATCGACCTCCAGCGCCACGCCGGTGATGAAGGCGGCTTCATCCGAGGCGAGCCACAGCGCCGCGTTGGCGATGTCGAGCGGCGTCGAAAGCCGGCCGAGTGGAATCGAGGCGCGGAATTTCTCGCGGATCTCGGGCGTGTCGGCGCCCATGAACTTCTCCAGCATGCCGGTCTCGCCGGCGACCGGGCAGAGGCAGTTGACGCGGATGTTCTTCGGCGCCAGCTCGACCGCCATCGACTTGGTGGCGGTGATCGCCCAGCCCTTGGAGGCGTTGTACCAGGTCAGGCCTGGCCGCGGCCGAAGCCCGGCCGTCGAGGCTGTGGTCAGGATGACGCCGCCTCCCTGCCGGTCCATGATCGGCACCACGGCAAGCGCAGCGTGATAGATTGCCTTCATGTTGACGGCGGTGATCAGGTCGAAGGTTTCCTCATCGATGCCGAGCATATCGCCGTTGCGATGGGTGAAGCCCGCATTGTTGACCATGATGTCGATGCGGCCGAAGGCGCTCTTGGCGGCATAGATCATCTCGTCGAATTCGGAGCGCAGGGAAACGTCGGTCTGGGTCCAGATCGCGCTCTCGCCGATCTCTTGCGCCACCCGCTCGGCGCCCTTGGCGTTGAGGTCGGCGACGACCACGCGCGCGCCCTCTTCGGCGAAGCGCTTGGCCATGCCTTCGCCGAAGCCCGACGCGGCACCGGTGATGATGGCGACCTTGTTTTCCAGACGCATGGCTTTCCCGCTCATTGGATTTCCGCAACCATCTCCCTTAGCTTTCGTCACATTCGCGTTCTATGGTGCGGCCGCGAACGTTGCCGAAAGCTGGCTTGCCGACAAGCCTGCCGGGCGCGCCGAGTGTCTGGAAACAGGTGGACCGATGCAAGTGCAAGCGATTGGTCCTAATATGTGACACCATGGCACTGGAAAATTTAAATCGATTAGAATATACCAACCAAGCCGCCGCCAACCGGCATCAAATCGGACTGACCATGACCAGCCAGATCATCCCTGTCGATCCCTTCGACTTTATCATCTTCGGCGGCACCGGCGACCTGTCGGAACGCAAGCTCCTGCCGTCGCTCTACTATCGCCAGTGCGGCCACCAGTTCTCCGAGCCGACGCGCATCATCGGCACGTCGCGCGCCAAGATGAGCGATGCCGAATTCCAAGCCTTCGCCAAGAAGGCGATATCGCAGCATGTGAAGCCGGCCGATATCGACGCCAAGGAGCTGGAGAGATTCCTGGCCAGGCTTTCCTATGTTTCGGCGGACGCGACCACCGGCACCGGCTTCGACAAACTCAAGAAGGCAATCGGCGACAGCGACCGCATCCGCGCCTTCTACCTCGCGGTGGCGCCGGCGCTGTTCGGCGACATCTCGCACCAGCTCAAAGAGCACAAGTTGATCACGCCGAATTCGCGCATCGTGCTGGAAAAGCCGATCGGTCGCGACCTCGCCTCGGCGCGTGCGCTCAACGACGCGGTGGGCGACGACTTCCATGAAAGCCAGATCTTCCGCATCGATCACTATCTCGGCAAGGAAACGGTGCAGAACCTGATGGCGCTGCGCTTTGCCAACGCGCTCTATGAGCCATTGTGGAATTCGGCCCAGATCGACCATGTCCAGATCACGGTCGCCGAAACAGTGGGGCTCGAGGATCGCGTGACCTACTACGACAAGGCGGGCGCGCTGCGCGACATGGTGCAGAACCACATGCTGCAGCTGCTCTGCCTGGTCGCCATGGAGACGCCGTCGTCGATGGACGCCGACGCCGTCCGCGACGAGAAGCTGAAGGTGCTGAGGGCGCTGAAGCGTATCAACGGCAATGAGGCGCCCAAGCACACGGTGCGCGGCCAGTATCGCGCCGGCGCCTCGGCGGGCGGTCCGGTCAAGGGCTATGTCGAGGAGCTCGGCAAGGACAGCAACACCGAGACCTTCGTCGCCATCAAGGCCGAGATCGGCAACTGGCGCTGGGCCGGGGTTCCGTTCTACCTGAGGACCGGCAAGCGGCTCGCCACCCGCGTCTCGGAAATCGTCATCGAGTTCAAGCCGATCCCCTATTCGATCTTCGGCGAGAGCGCCGGGCCGATCTTCGCCAACCAACTGGTGATCCGGCTGCAACCGGACGAGGGCGTCAAGCAGTATATCATGATCAAGGACCCGGGACCGGGCGGCATGCGGCTGCGCCAGATCTCGCTCGACATGAGCTTCGCGCAGTCCTTCCAAGGACGCGCGCCGGACGCCTATGAGCGGCTGATCATGGATGTGGTTCGCGGCAACCAGACGCTGTTCATGCGCCGCGACGAGGTCGAAGCGGCCTGGAAGTGGATCGACCCGATCCAGAACGCCTGGGAGAGCGCCCGCCAGGAAGCTCAGGGCTACACGGCCGGAACCTGGGGGCCGTCGGCCTCGATTGCCTTGATCGAACGTGACGGACGGACATGGCACGAGAGCAATTGAGCGAAGTCCGTTACGGCTGGAACGGCTTTGCCGACCGACAGGGCCTGGCGGCAGCACTTGCCGGACAGATTGCCGACCGGCTGAGCGGCGCCATCGCGCAACGCGGCGCCGCGCTGCTCGCGGTGTCCGGCGGCAGCACGCCGGCGAAGTTGTTCGCCGTGCTGTCGACCACGCCTATCGCCTGGGACAAGGTCACCGTGACGCTGGTCGACGAGCGCTTCGTGCCGCCATCCTCGCCACGCTCGAATGCCGGGCTGGTGGCGGCGAACCTGCTCCAGAACAAGGCAGCCGCGGCGCGCTTCGTGCCGCTCTACCATGAGGCGGCAAGCATCGAGGACGCGGCGGCGACGGACAGCGAAGCGCTGCGGGCGCTGCCCTGGCCGCTCGACGTGGTGATCCTCGGCATGGGCGGCGACGGCCACACGGCCTCGTTCTTTCCCGATGCCGGCAACCTCGACGAATTGCTCGACCCCGCCTCGCGGCGGATCGTCCTGCCGGTGCATGCGGCGAGCGGCGGCGAACCGCGGCTGACGCTGTCGATGGCGCGCATCGTCGCCGCCGGCTTCGTCGCGCTCCATATTGAAGGCGAGGACAAGCGCACCGCATTCAACGGCGCGATGGGGCCTGGCGCGAAGAAGCCTGTCCGCAAAGTGCTAGAGGCGGCGCCGAGACCGATAGAGGTGTTCTGGGCACCCTGATTTCAAATGAGGACAGCGCGGTGGCAGAGGGAGGACGCTGCCGGGCTCGAAAGGACGGACCATGACAGCCAGACGCGACATCGAAGCCATCACGGAACGCATCCGCCAACGCTCGAAAGCCGGCCGAGAAACCTATCTCGGCCGTATCGCGGAGGCTTCCAGCCGCACCGCCAACCGCGCGGTGCTGGGCTGCGGCAACCTTGCCCATGGCTTTGCCGTGTGCAGCCCATCCGAAAAGATCGCGCTCGGCGGCGACCGCGTGCCGAACCTCGGCATCATCACCTCCTACAACGACATGCTGTCGGCGCATCAGCCCTTTGAAACGTTCCCGGCGCTGATCAAGGAAGCCGCGCGCGAGGCCGGCGGCATCGCGCAGGTGGCCGGCGGCGTGCCGGCGATGTGCGACGGTGTCACCCAGGGACAGCCCGGCATGGAGCTGTCGCTGTTCTCGCGCGACGTGATCGCCATGGCGGCGGCGATCGGCCTGTCGCACAACATGTTCGACGCCGCGGTTTTCCTCGGCGTCTGCGACAAGATCGTGCCGGGACTGGTGATTGGAGCGCTCACCTTCGGGCATCTGCCTGCCGTCTTCATCCCGGCCGGGCCGATGACGACCGGTCTCGCGAATGACGAGAAAGCCAAGGTCCGCCAGCTTTATGCCGAAGGCAAGGTCGGCCGCGCCGAACTGCTCGAGGCGGAGTCCAAATCCTATCACGGGCCGGGCACCTGCACCTTCTACGGCACCGCCAATTCCAACCAGATGCTGATGGAGATCATGGGCCTGCACTCGCCAGGCGCCTCCTTCGTCAATCCCGGCACGCCGCTGCGCGACGCGCTGACCAGGGAAGCGGCGAAGCGGGCGCTGGCGATCACCGCGCTCGGCAATGCCTACACGCCGGTCGGACGCATGATCGACGAGCGATCGATCGTCAATGGCGTCGTCGGTCTGCACGCCACGGGCGGCTCGACCAACCATACGATCCACCTGATCGCGATGGCCGCCGCCGCCGGCATCGCACTGACCTGGCAGGATATTTCCGACCTGTCCGAGGCCGTGCCACTGCTCGCGCGCGTCTATCCGAACGGGCTTGCCGACGTGAACCATTTCCATGCCGCCGGCGGGCTTGGTTTTCTGATCCGCGAGCTGCTCGACGAAGGCCTGCTGCACGAGGACGTCCAGACGGTGTGGGGTGAAGGTTTGCGGCCCTACGCCGTCGAGGCGCGGCTTGGCGACGACGGCGGCGTGGTGCGCGAAGCAGCGCCGCTTGTGAGCGGCGACGAGAAGGTGCTGGCGCCGTTCAAGAAGGCATTCCAGCCGACGGGCGGCCTGAAAGTGCTCGGCGGCAATCTCGGCCACGCCGTCATCAAGACCTCTGCGGTCAAACCGGAACGCCGCGTCGTAGAGGCGCCGGCAAAGGTGTTCGACAGCCAGCAGGCGCTGAACGACGCCTTCAAGGCCGGTATGCTGGCCGGCGATTTCATCGCCGTCATCCGTTTCCAGGGCCCGAAGGCCAACGGCATGCCGGAACTGCACAAGCTGACCACCGTGCTCGGCATCCTGCAGGATCGCGGCCAGCGCGTGGCGCTGGTGACCGACGGGCGCATGTCGGGCGCCTCCGGCAAGGTGCCGGCGGCGATCCATGTGACGCCGGAAGCGGTCGAGGACGGACCGATCGCGAGGATCCATGACGGCGACATCATCCGGCTCGACGCCGATGCCGGCACGCTGGAAGTGCTGGTGCCGGGAACGGAATTCGCGCTGCGCCGCACGGCCGACGCCGATCTCATCGGCAACGAATTCGGCTTCGGCCGGGAATTGTTCGCGGGCTTCCGGCAACTGGTTGGCCGCGCCGACCACGGCGCCGCCGCCTTCGGCAACGCCTGATCTCGTTTCGAGTGAGAGGCTAGTTGCGCTGACTATACAAAATTTTGTATAATTGTCGGCCTGAAGATGCTTGACGTTGCGGCTACAGCGATCTCATGAGGGAGCTAATTCCTCTACACGGTGATTTGGAAAGATTGCAGGCTTGTCGGGCAAGGCTATCAACGTCCGCTGGGGTATTCAGGGCAAACGCTGGCGATGAGTTGAAGGCTCCGAACCTCGTCATTCTAGGGCGGAGCAAGGAGCGTAGCGACGCGCGCAGACCCTGGAATCCATGCCGTTACCTGGACCGAAGTGTGCAACGGTGCAGAATTTCTGGACCGCCGCGGCGCTTCCAAGTCACGGCATGGATCCTCGGGTCTGCGCGCGTCGCTTCGCTCCTTGCTCCGCACGTGGATGACGACCGCGATAGGCGTCTCGACCAATCGCCAAGGCATGGGATCCGCCAACGCACACTACCCAACCGGTCAAAACTTCTCTGTTAAGGTCTAGGCCAGTGAGCAACGAAACTTTTGCAAGTGTGTGGGACGCCATCGAAGACACTCCCGCCGAAACAGAGAACATGAAGCTCCGCTCCACGCTCATGATGGCGCTGGAGAAGCACATTCGAGCAAAGGGCTGGACGCAGGCGGAAGCCGCGCACCGGCTTGGCGTGACGCAACCGCGCGTATCCGACCTCCTGCGCGGGAAGATCAACTTGTTCGCCCTCGACACCCTCGTCAATATGGTGGTCGCGGCCGGGCTTCATGTCGAAGTGCGTGTCTCGGAAGCTGCCTGATCTGCGAAGCCAAGTGAACTGCGTTGCCGAGATGGCATTCCGCGACCCGTTCGCGGAATGCCCGGGCAGGCCGACCGGAAGGCAGGCAGGCTGCGGTTACTACTGGACGGTGAGCTCGTTGCGCTCGCCGGCCTTGACCGTGAAGGGCATTTCCTTGTCGGCCTTGTCGGCGGTGAAGTTGGTCACGAGCACGTAGTCGCCCGCGGCAAGCGTGGTCTGCATCTTCTCGCCATAGGCGTAGGTCACCTCTTTGCGCTCGCCCTGGATGCTCTTCTTGGCCTCATAGATCTTGAAGCCGTCCGCGCCTGGCGCGTCGACCGCCAGGACACCGGCATTCAGCGTCACGTTGACATCGGTCATCTGCCCGACCGTCACGCTGAAAGGCTGCTCGGTGGACACGGCCTGCACGTCGACGCCCATCACATAGTCGCCGGGCGGCAGGTCGAACTGGCTGTCGGGACCATAGGCGTAGGTCACCTGGTCGCGGGTGCCGTCGAGCTTCTTGGCGGCCTTATATACTTTCCAACCGACATCCGTTCCGGCCTTTTCACCTCCCTGGGTGTAGAAGGCGTTGGCCTTGGCCTTGCCGACGCCGACGATCATATCCTTGTCGACGACCTGGCCGGCGGCAAGCTGCAGCGTCTCGCTCGCCTCGCCGGCTCCCAGCTTCGCGGTGAGCTTGGTCTCGCCGGCCGGGACAACGAACTTGATCTCGCCATAGTTGGCGTCCGACGTGCCGCCGGGATAGGCGATGATGATCTGCGCGTTGCGGTCGACCTCGGCGCCGGGCGCCGGCCGCGCGTGGATGAAGAGCTCGGCGGCGTTCAGGTTCAGCGCCACCTCCGTTGCCTTTTCGGCCGTCAGCGAGACCTTCTGCTCGGCTCTGGCGCCGCCACTGGTGGCGACGACGATGTAGTTGCCGGCCGCAAGGTGGAACTTGACCGTGTTATAGCCATAGTCGACGTTCTTGCCGCCGGCCCCCTGGGCATCGTCCTTGAAGATTTCATAATAGACGTCGGACTTCGGCACCTCCCCGCCCTCCTTCAGGAAGGCCTGCGGGGTGAGATTGTAGTCGACCTCGGCTGCTTTCGGCGCGGGCTCGGGTGCCGGCGCTGGCGCGGGGGCCGGAGCAGGCGCCGGCGCCGCGACGGTTTCCACCAGGGCGTCCTGCAGCGCCTTCTCGTCGGAGGCCTGGATGTATTTGCCGCCGGTGTTTTCGGCGAGGCAGGCGATCTGCTTGCCTTCGTCGGCGGTCAGGCCGAAGCCGACGACATCGGCGGTGAAGTCGACGCCGGAAGCCTTGAGTTCCTTGCCGAGCGCGCAAGGATCGCCGCCGCAAGTTTCGAGGCCATCGGTGATCAGCACCACCGTTGCCTTGTCCTCGGTATATTTCAGCGCCTCGGCCGCCTGCTTGACGGCGGCCGTCAGCGGCGTCTTGCCCAAAAATTTCATGCTGTCGGCGGCGGCTGAGATCGCGCTGGCCGAACCCGCCTGCGGCGGCACGATCAGCTCGATGTCGTCGCAGCTGCCCTTGGTGCGATGGCCGTAGGCCATGAAGCCGATCTCGTCGTCGGCCGGAACCGACTGCAGCACCGTCCGCAGCGATTCACGCGCGATCTCCAGTTTCGGCTTGCCGTCGATCTGGGCCCACATCGAACCCGAAGCGTCCAGAATGATGATGACCTTGTTGGCGGCAAAGCCGAAACTGGTCATCGACAAAAAGATGGCCGCCGCAGCGACGCTCCGCATCAGTCCCGCCATGAATGTCTCCTGATTGATCCCTCGTCCGCGCCGGGAAAGCTATTTGACGCGGCGTCAGGATACAAGCCTGCAGGGCGCCCCTGCTCGGTACTCGCTTGCGGGCCTGAATATCAGTAGGTTGTGCGTCGCTCTTCCGATGGCGGGCGGCCGAACTGCAGCCGATAGCTCTGCGCGAAGTAGGAATGCGAGGTGAAGCCGGTGGCGATCGCCACGTCGAGGATCGGCATGTTGGTCTGGCGCAGCAATTCGCGCGCACGTTCCAGCCTGAGCCGCATATAATAGCGGCCGGGCGTGACGCTGAGGTGGCGCAGGAAGAGGCGCTCGACCTGGCGCACCGACAGGCCCGCCGACTTGGCGAGCTGCACCGCCGACAGCGGCTCGTCGAGATGGTCGGCCATCAATTCGACGATGCGCCTGAGCTTCTCCGACTTGCCGGTGAGGTCGCGCTCCGGTCCGACGCGCTGGCGGTCGCCGGCCGAGCGGATGCGCTCGTGCTGGAACTGGTTGGCGACGCCATTGGCAAGGTTGGAGCCGAAATCGCCGCGCACGATCTCGAGCATCAGGTCGATCGAGGTGGTGCCGCCGGCGCAGGTGTAGCGCTTGCGGTCGATCTCGAAGACGTTGCCGGTGCAGTTGATGTCGGGAAAGCGCTCCATGAAGCCGGCGCGGTTCTCCCAATGGATCGTGCAGCGATAGCCGTCGAGCTGTCCGGCCTCCGCCAAGAGATAGGAACCGACCGACAAGGCGCCCAGCGCGTTGCCGCGCCGGCCCCAGCTGCGCAGCGCCGCCAGCACCTTGCTCTTGCCCGGAAACTCGGTGGTGAGCCCGACCGAGACGAACAGGATGTCGACCGGGGGCATGTCGGCGACCGAATAGTCGATCTTCAGCGGCAGGCCGTTCGAGGCCATGACCGCGTCGCCGTCGGCCGAAATCGTCGTCCAGCCGTAGAAATCGCGGCCGAGCAGGCGGTTCGCCGAGCGGAAGCAGTCGATGGCCGCCGCCAGCGAGAACATCGAGAATTTGTCGACCAAGAGGAAGCCGAACTGACGGCCGCCCTGAACGGGATCGTTCGTGATCGGCCGTTCGACGGGAACAGTCAGGTTCGGCAATGCCAAGGCTTTCTCAAAATCAGAAGGACGGCCGCTTCAACCCGGCCGCGAGGTAGGCGGAAGCTACAGTGTTCGCCATCAGCATGGCAATGGTCATCGGCCCTACGCCGCCGGGGACCGGCGTGATGGCTCCGGCATTCTTGGCCGCTTCGGCATAGGCGACGTCGCCGACCAGGCGGCTCTTGCCTTCGCCCTTTTCGGGCGCGGGGATGCGGTTGATGCCGACGTCGACGACGGTCGCGCCGGGCTTCACCCAATCGCCCTTGACCATTTCCGGGCGGCCGACAGCGGCGACCAGGATATCGGCGGTGCGGGCCAGCGCCGACAGGTCTTTGGTGCGGCTGTGGGCAATGGTGACCGTGCAGTTGGCGGCGAGCAGCAGGTTGGCCATCGGCTTGCCGACGATGTTGGAGCGGCCGACTACGACGGCGTTCAGGCCGGAAAGGTCCTTGCCGCGCACCCGCTCGATCAACAGCATCGAGCCCGCCGGCGTGCAGGGCACGAAGGCCGTCTCGAGCTCGCCGGTGCCGAGCTTGCCGACATTGATGAAGTGGAAGCCGTCGACATCCTTTTCCGGGGCGATCGTCTGAATGACCTTGCCGGCATCGATATGGCCGGGAAGCGGCAGTTGCACCAGGATGCCGTGGATCGACTTATCGGCGTTGAGATCGCCGATGATCTTCAGCAGTTGCTCTTCAGTGGTGTCGGCCGGCAGCGTATGCTGGAGCGAGTGGAAACCGCATTCCTTGGCGGTGCGCGATTTCGAGGCGACATAGACCTGGCTTGCCGGGTCTTCACCGACAATCACCACCGCAAGGCCAGGCTTGGTGGCTCCCTTTGCCGATAGCTCCGCGGTCAGAGCCTTGACCTTCGAAACCACGTCCGCGGCGACACTCTTTCCATCAATCACTTCGGCCATCACCAACCCTCAGCTTCGCTTCGAGGCCCGCATCGATGCATGGCCTCATTCCTCGATCGGCATTGTCGATCCACCAAAGCGGGACGCTTGCGGCCGAAATGCAGCGCGGCATTTTCACGAAAATTCGACAGGGCAATCCCGTCAAAACGTCGTCGGATGCCGTAAACCCGAAACCGGCCGCTTTTATCCAACCGCGAGTGGCTTAGAAATACGGGCGCCTTAGAAATAGCGGCGGCGCGTGCGGCTTTCGGTCAGTTCGCGCACCGCCTCGCGGAATTCGCGCAGGCTGGCGCGGATATCGTCGATCTCACCCTGTTGGTCGGTGGGGGGCTGGTCGGTGGGGGGCTGGCCGGCGGAGAGCTGGCCGGCCTCGCCGGCGGCAGGCGAGCGCGGATGATATTGTGCCGCCGATGCCGAATGATGATCCTCGTAGGGATCGGTCCGGCCATGGTCCGGCCGGTACGAATACGAATAGCCCTGCTCGTATGGCGGCTGGAAGTTCTCCCGCGCCGATGTCTGAGCCCGGGGATAGCGTTCTTCCAGGGTAGGTGCGCGCCAGGCGCTTTCGGGCGGAACAGTGTCCATATCCACCGTCTCGGCCGGCTCGCGCCGCACGAAATAGCGAACCGCCGAGGCAAGCGAGCCGAAAAGCCCGGGACGGCCGGCATCGTTGGCGGGTTCCGGCGGTGGCGCCACGGGTTGGGCCGGAGCCGGCGCGGCCGCCGACACAGGCGGTGGGACCGGAGCAGGCGACGGTGTGAAGGACACAACTGCCGGGGGTGTGTGAGATGCGGCTGGGGGTGGTGTGAATGACTTGGCCGGAGGCGGCGTGAAAGATGGAGCCGGTGGCGGAGCGACAGGCGGGACCGGCGGCGGTGTTACCAGCGGCGGCGGCGCTGGCGGAGCGGCGCGGTTGGAAGTGTTCTCCACCAACGGAACACGCTCATCGACACTGCGGCGCGAGCGGCGATCGGCCGTCTCGCGCAGGCTGGCAAGGATGCCGCGCAGCCCGCCGAGGCCGATGCCGGCAAACAGGCCGGCGAGCAGGCCGACCAGTGCCATCACCGCGCGCGACGGCCCCTTGGCCTGCAGCGGCGCATAGGCATCCGAAATGACGCTGATGTTGGCGGTGTTGATGTCCTTCTGCTCGCCGGTTTCCTTGGCGCGCAGCAGGAACTGCTCGTAGACGGAACGCTTGGCGGCGGCTTCGCGCTCCAGCTCGCGCAGCGAGACCAGGTTGTTGTTGACGTCGCCGCTCTGCACCTTGGCCTGCGCCAGGCGCGAGGACAGGTCCTGCTCGAGCTGGACGGAGCGCTTCAGATCGACTTGCAGGGAGGACGCGATGCGCTGCAGCTCGGCGCTGATGCGCTCGCGCGCCCCGGCGAGCTGGGCGTTGAGCGCCTCGATCTCCGGATGGCGCGGGCCGAGCTTGACCTCGGCGCGATCGGCTTCCTGCTTCAGCGCCGCATATTGCGAGCGCAGCTCGCTCATCATGTTGGAGTTGATTTCCTCGGGCAAGGTGCCGCTGAGGACCGAATTGACGTTCAGCGAGCGCGCCGAAGCGGCGCGGGCGTTGAGTTCGAGCGTGCGGGCGCGGGCGACCGAGAGCTGCTCGTTGAGCTTCAGCATCTGGTCGTCGCTGATCAGGTGGCCCTGCGCGTCGACAAGGTCATGCGTCGCCCGATAGTCCTCGACGTTGCGCTCGGCCGTCTCGACGCCCTTGCGCAATTCGTCGAGCCTGCCGGTGAGCTCGTCGTTGGCGCGGCCCGCCGTGCTGGACTGGATGTCACTGGAGATCTGCTTGAAGGCCTTGACCATGGTGTTGGCGATCAGGGCTGATTTCTCGGCGTTCTGCGTTGTGGCGCTGACCGAGACCACGAAGGTCTTGCCGCCGCGCTCGACGTCGAGGCTGTCCGCCAGGTTGCCGACCGCCAGCGCGCGCTTGCGCGCTTCGTCGGCGGAGCTCGCATCCTGCCGCGACAGGATCGAGCGGAGCGTCGACATCAGGCCGAAGCCGCCCTTGCCCTGGCCGTTGAATTCAGGATCGTTGGTGAGGTTGAGGTCGGTGACGACCTTGTTGAGAACAGTGCCCGAAGTCAGGATGCGGACCTGGTTCTCGACGATGGCGAGCGTCGCATCCGAGGCGACCACGTTCTGCGTCAGGTCGCGATCGGTGAGCTTGAGGTCGCGCGGGTCGACAATGACGTCGGTGGTGGCCTCGTACTTCTTCGGCGTCGACAACGCGATGGCGACGCCAAGCGCGGCGCCCAGGATGGTCGTCGACAGGATCAGCGCCTTGGATCGCGTGATGCCGTAAACGACCTGCATCGGGTCGATCAGCGGTTTCCACTCGTCGGAAACGTCGCGGGCAGGCGGCCGGCTTGCATGGCGCGGTTCGGGAGCGGCCTGTGGCTGACTGGCTTCGGCAGGGGCCTCGTAGCCCTGCCCGAATGAAGCGCGCTGGTTTCCCGCAGCCCAGCGGTCCTCGGTTTCGGCCGGACCCGAATCCGATTGCGGCTGATCGTGGCCAGATGCGTGGGTATCGACGGGGCGCGGATTGAACTTCCCTTCGCGTTCGGAACGCGCGGCGCGATGGCGGGCGGCTGCGTCCTCGCGCCAGGAGGAATTGGCCCGGTCGCCGATCGAAACCGTGTTGTCGTCGCCACGCATGGCCTGGCCGAGCGCCAGCAGAGAACGCTCGCGCCTCCAGTCATCACGGTTATCCCTGTCGACCATTGTCCTGGAACTTGCTCTCTGGCGGCTTGGGCGCGGCGGATCGGCCAATCGTTAAGCCACGCTAAACAGGCATAGGAAACAAACGGTTAATTTTGCGCCTCGGCGGGCACGGTTTTTCGCCTTGTTCATGGCATTTCAGCGCCGCCGGGACGGGCGCCAGAACGCCGCGTTAAACTTTCCAGCCTATGTATCGCCCCCGACATGACCCAGGCCAGCGACATGCCGCAAAGGCGGAGCTTCGCGCGGATCGGCCACTTCGTGGCCAGCCGCCGCAAACTGGTGCTCGACTATTTCTCGGCGATCAGCGGCGCCGGCGGCCGGCTGGTGTTTTCGCTCGCCTATTTCATCGCCTTGGCCAACACGCTTTCGATCGCCGAGTTCGGCATGTTCGCGACCGCTTCGGCCGCCGGCATCATGCTGTCGCGCATCCTGGCCTTCGGATTCATTTCGGCGCTCTACCGCACCGCCACGATCCGCCCTAACCTGATCGGCACGTTCACCGCCGGTTTCCTGCTTCTCGGCGCCTTGTCGCTGCCGTTCCTCGCCGCCGCGTCCTACATCGTCTACCTGATCTTCTTTGCCGGCACCGTGCCGTTGCCGGCCTTCGCCGCGGTCGTCTTCGCCGAAGCGCTTCTGTGGCGGCCGGTCGAAGTGGCGCTGATCGTCAACAACGGGCTCGGCAAGTTCGGGCGGGCGGCCGTGCTGGCCATCCTGGCCACGGCGCTCAGAGCAGTCGGCGCGATCCTGTTCATGCTTGGCGCGCAGCACAGCATCGGCGTCTGGTCGCTGTTCTATATCGGCGCCAATGCCGCCTCGCTCATCGTCGCCTTCGTCTTCTTCTATCCGCGCCAGCGGCTGAGGTTGCGCGCCGAACTCTATTTCCGGCGGCTTCTCGATTCCGTCTATGTCGCCGGCTCCGAGGTGCTGTTCTATCTGCAGATGGAGTTCGACAAGCTTCTGGTGCTGTCGATCGGCGGACCGCATCTTGCCGGCATCTACGCCATCATCATGCGGCTGGTCGACCTCACCGCGATCCCGATCCGCACCTTCTCGATGATGCTGGTGCAGCGCATGATGCGGGCGCCGGAGCTTTTGTCGCGGCTGGCGGTGAAGAGCGGCATCGAAGGCGGGGTGTTCCTGGTCTCGACGCTGGCGCTCGTGTCGCTCGGCATCGTGCTGCACTTCTTCCCGAATGCGCTCGGCAAGAATGTCGCCGAGGCAGCGCCGCTGGTGGCGCTGGCGGTCTGCGTACCCGGCTTGCGCAACCTCGTCGAATACCAGGCCGAGCTGCTCTTCGCGCGCGGCCAGACGGCGGTGCGGGCGATCAATCTCGGCCTGCTCGCGGGATTGAAGGCGGTTCTGCTCACCTATGTGCTGACGACCATCCCCGACACGGCCAATCTGGTCCTGTCGCTCAACATCGTCTTCCTGCTGCTCTATCTCGCCTCGATGCTGCTGACCTACTCGGCCATGCGCCGACCGGCCAAGGCGATCTGAGCCTTACGCGGCAAGCCCGATCAGGCGGCGGATGCGGCCGATATCGGTGCCGATGAAGGACTGCATGCAGATCGCCACCTGTTCCGGCGCCATGGTGTCGACGAAGCGGCGGAACTCGTCATTCGACAGCGGCTTGCCGTTCCAGTGGACGCGGCAGAACTCCTCCGAACCATGGAAATGGCCGGCGCCTTCAAGCACGTCGTCGACATAGCGGCCATAGATCATGCATTCGGAGAACTGGCGCGCCGAGCCGACGACGCCGACCCAGTCGCGGCCATGCACCGTCTCGATGCGTTCACACATCGCGTTGACCGTCTCGCGGCGCCAGGCGATCAGCGTCGAGATGTAGTCGTGGCCCGATCGATCGGCGGGATCGATGCCAAGTGCCGTGCCGGCGTTGCGTGACCAGATGCGGTGCTCGTCATGACCTTCATTGGCAAGCACGCCGTCGCGCCGGAACAGCCGCGCCTTGCCGTCGCGCCAGAAGGCGCCGGTGTCGAACGGTTTTAGGAAGGCGACGTCGGAATCGCAGAAGACGAGCACGTCTTCCTTCGCCTGCCCGGCAATGGCGATGCGGCGCAGCTGCTGCACATGCCAGCCGCGCAACGGCTGCGTTTTCAGGCTCAACCAGACGCGGCGGCGGAAACCGCTCAGCGGATCGTCAATGACGCGCAGCCAGCGCGGCAACAGGTCCCGCTCGTCGATGACGCTGCGGCGGCTGCCTTCCAGTTGGCGAAACAACCCGACGTCGCGATGCTCGGTGAGGATGTAATGATGCGCCATGCCGGTGACGTGGCGGTCGATGGTTTCGCACAGAAGCCGGCAGCGTTCGAAATCGGGCGCGTAGCTCGCCGTGACGATCGCGGCCGAAGGCGCGCGCGGCAACGGTTCGACCGCGGCGGAGGTATCCGGCACGAAGCGGCTGTTCACCGGCGCGCCTCCGCCGGCGGCGGCCCGAGCGACAGCTTCTGCCTGACGACGCGCCACAGGAACAGCGGATTGCCGACAATGTAGCGGCGCCACAGGCGGCCGGGCTCGATCCACAGGCGGAACAGCCATTCGAGCCGCAGCCGGCGCAGCCACAGCGGCGCGCGCGGCACCGAGCCGCTCACGAAATCGAGCAGCGCGCCGACGGCGACCGGCAGCGTGCAATGGCGGCTGTCGATGTGGCGCTCGATCCACAATTCCTGGCGCGGAACGCCCATCGCGACGAGGAGCACGTCCGGCCGCAGCCTGGCGATGCGCTCGAGGATAGCCGGCTCCTCGGCGGCGGAGAAGAAGCCGTCATGGATGACGACGAATTTGTGCTGCATGGCGAGCGTCGAAAGCTTCGCGGACGCGGCTTCGGCATTGGCGCGCGTGGTGCCGAGCAGCGCCACCGTCAGCGGATGCGACGAAGCCTGCAGGAAGGCCGGAATGAAATCGGTGCCATTGAGATTGCTGGGGAAAGGCTCGCCGTAAAGCAGCTTTGCCGCCATGTCGACGCCGACGCCGTCCGGGAGGATGAGGAAGTTCTCCAACGCCTCGGCAAAGACCGGGTCGGTGCAGGCGAGGTTGGCATTGTGGGCGTTGAGGAAGCTCACCTTGGTGAAGCGACGCTCGTCGATCAGCCTGGTGAGCAAGGCGATGGCCTCGTCCCAGCGTATGGCTAGCACCGGAATGCCCAGAATGGTCTTGAGCGCGTCGAAGCCGAAGGCGGCGCGCGCGGTGTGCATGTTCATGCGGCGACCTCCTGCCTGACAGCGCCGAGCGTCTCCAGGCCAAGCCCGATCGCGGCGTCGAGCGCCTTGAGCTGGCGGCGATGGAAGGCGCTGCCATCCATGTCGTGGACGTTTGCCGCTGCCGCCTGGAGGGCGGCCGCGAAAGCGATCGGATCGTCGGTCACCACGCAATTGTCGGGACGATAGCCGATGCCGCGCAGCGAGCGGCTGGTGGCGACGGACGGCAGGCCAAGCTCGAAGGTCTCGATGGTCTTCAGCTGCACGCCGCTGCCGGCGGTGCTGATCAAGGGAATGACGGCGGCCCCGCGCACGAAGGCCTGCGCGTCAGGAACCCTGCCGGCGAAGGAAACGCCGGGATGCGGCGAGCTGATGCCCGAAGGCATGTTGCCCGCGATCCTGATGCGGAAATCCGGCTTCAGATGCGGCACGACCTTGCTGAGGAACCAGTCGAGCCCGATGCGGTTCGGCTGCCAGGTCCAGGTGCCGATCAGCGCGGCGTCGCAATCGATATGGCGCTTCGCCTTGCCTGCAGGCGCCTGCGTACGGGTCACCAGTGGCAGCACCGCCGAGCGTCTGTCGGAGGCGACGCCAAGTGCCGCGCGGTCTTCCTCGGCCAGCGTGAAGACAAAGCGCGCGGCGCCGCAGAGGCGCTCTTCCATAATCTTGAGGAGTCTCGCCTCGCGGCGGAACATCCAGCGCTGAAGCGCGCTGCCGGCCGCGGCGGCATTCTCCTCGGCTGAGCGATGCTCGACATTGTGGGCGACGAAGACGAATGGACGGTCGGCGAGCACCTTTTCGAAAGCGCCGGCGAACTGCACCGAATTCAGGACATAGCCATCGAAGGGACCGGCGCGCTCGATGGCAGCGCGCAGCCCGGCGTCCGGAACGACGCGCAGCTTGACGGAGGAGAAGGTAAGGCCGGAGACAACCGCCTTGCCCAGCCAGGCAAGCTTTTGCAGCGGCGAAGCGCTTTCGGTGCGGACCTCGACGGCGTCGAGCACGATGGTGTTTTGCGGATCGGACGGGGCCTTGCCCGGCCAGATGAAGCCGATCACCGTCACGCGCGCGCCGGCCCGCCGCAGCGCGTCGATGATCGCGGCGTTGGCAATCTCGTAGCCCGAGGCGAGAGCGCCATCGGGCACGATCGATGTGGCGAACAGCAGATGCATTTCACCTATCCTTGGCTGCAGCCGGTAGCAAAACGCGGTGAAGCCTTGATTAAATGGCACTGTCAAAGGCCAAAGATCCGAGTTTTCCGACAGGCGGACGAGAAGGTGATTAACGGGGCGTTATCACCGCGATGCTATCGAGGTTTCAAACCCACGCTGCTGGAAACGGATGATCCCTTTGCCGTCCGACGCTTCTGTATCGATCGCGGGGCGGTCGCCGGGGCTTGCCGCCGAGACCGTTGATGCGGTCGTGACGCTGCCGACCTTCAAGCGGCCGAAGCAGGTGCTGGAAACCCTGGCTTCGCTCAAGGCGCAGCGGACCGACCGACGCTTTGCCGTCATCGTCATGGAAAACGAGGCCGAGGCGCGCGAGGGCGCGGGCGCGGTGCTGCCGCTGTTCGAAAGCGGCGAGATGCCCGGTATTGTGATCATCGCGCATGAGCGCGGCAACTGCAGCGCCTACAATGCCGGTTGGCAGACGGCGATCCTGCAGTTTCCCAGCTTCAAGCACCTTTTGGTCATCGACGATGACGAGATCGCCGAGCCGGACTGGCTGGAGCGCATGTGCAAGGCCGCCGAGACCCTTGGCGCCGACATTGTCGGCGGCCCGCAAGTGCCGGTCTTTGCCGATCCGAGCCACGCCAGATGGGCAGAACACCCGGTCTTTGCGCCGCCCTATCGTGAAACGGGCCGCGTGCCGGCGCTTTATTCGTCCGGCAACCTTTTGGTCGGACGCAACGTGCTCAAGGCCATGGGACCGCCCTTCCTCGATCTCAGGTTCAATTTCATGGGGGGCGGTGATTCCGACTTCCTCAGCCGTTCCGCGCAGAAAGGCTTCGTGCTCGGCTGGTGCGCCGAGGCAAAGGTCAACGAGACGGTGCCGGCCCGGCGCGTCGAGGCCGACTGGATCCGCGCCCGATCCTTGCGCAACGGCGTGATCTCGACGCTTGTCGAAAAGAAGAGGCGGGCCGGCACGCCGTTTGCCGGCCTGAAAGTTCTCCTGAAGAGCCTGGCGCTGCTTGCGGCCTCGCCGTTGCGCGGCGCCGTCCGGCTGGCGCGCACCGGCTCGCTGACGACAGGTCTCTACCCGGTCTATGTCGCGCTCGGGCGCGTGCTCGCCGAATTCGGATATGCCAATGAGCAGTACCGACAGCCTGAGAAGAATTGAGCGCGCACCGCTCAGCGCCGCCTTCACCAGGCAAGGTGTGGCGACGGCTATCGCCGCGCTCTTGTTCACCGTCATCATCGTCTCGTTCCGGCCCTTCCAGCCGGCTGGCGCGGAACTGACCGGCGACGGCGGCGACATCGTCAACCAGCTCGGCTTCGGCTCGCTCGGCGCCGTCTCGATCTTCGCGCTGCTCGCCTTCGCCGATCCGCGCGTGCTGCGCTCGCTGGTCAGCCCCTCCTGGGCGCTGATGCTGGGCTTCTTCTTCCTGTCGGTGGTGCTCGCCACCGATCCGCCCGCGGCGATGCGCGCCGCCTCCTTCACCATGATCGGCATCATCACCATGGCGACGATCCTGGTGCTGCCGCGCGACGCCGAGTCCTTCGCCAGGGTGGTCATCTTCACCGCCGTCGTGGTGATCGGCCTTTCCTATATCGGCCTCATCGTCTTCCCGCATGAGGCGTTGCACACGGCCGACTCGCAGGAGCCGGAGCATGCCGGCCTGTGGCGCGGCGTCTTCACGCACAAGAACATCGCCGGTCCGGTGATGGCCTGCTTCAGCTTCGCCGGGCTCTATCTGTTCCGGCGTGGCCAGCGCTGGTGGGGCGCAGCCATCTTCTGCGCGGCGATGATCTTCATGCTGCACACCGGCTCCAAGACGACCGCCGGGCTCGTCCCGTTCTCGATCATGATCGTCGTTCTGCCGAGCCTCATCGGCATGCGGCTCGGCACACCGATCCTGTTCGCGCTGGCGATCATCGCCACGGCCGTCGGCACGCTCGGCATCGTCTTCATCGCGCCGGTGAAGCATCTGGCGGCGATCTATTTCCCGAACCTGACTTATACGGGACGTACGACGCTTTGGGAGTTCGCGGGCGAGATGCTGGCGAAGAGGCCATGGACCGGCTATGGCTACGAAAGCTTCTGGGGGACGCCGCTGCTGCTCAACCAGGACCAGCCCTTCGACCGGCCCTGGGATATCCGCACCATCGTGCATGGCCATGACGGATATCTCGACATCGCCGTGCTGATGGGCATCCCGGCGCTCTGCGTCGCCGTCTACACCTTCCTGATCGCCCCCTTGCGCGACTACATGCGCATCCCGGCGCGCAAGGAAAACATCTTCCTCGGCGACTTCTTCATGATGGTGGTGTTGTTCACGGCGCTGAACGGTTTCCTGGAAAGCTTCTTCTTCCACCGCGGCGATCCCGTCTGGCTGTTCTTCGTGCTCGGCGTGCTGGGCTTGAGACAGGTCTCGCTGCGGCCGATCCCGGTTCGCCTTTCAAACCAGATGGTTTGACGACTGCCCTTTTCCGTTGCGGCGCAACCGTCTAAGGAGAGCCTTCTTACGGAGGTTTCCATGACGATCAGGCTCGTTCTCGCCGGTTGCGGCAATATGGGTTACGCCATGCTTTCGGGCTGGCTGAAATCCGCGAAGCTCGAGCCGCAGGCGGTGTTCGTGGTCGAGCCCAACGCGGAACTGCGCCAGCGCGCCGAACATCTCGGCTGCCGCGCCGCCGCCGAGGCCACGGCTATTCCGGCCGACGCCGTGCCCGATCTCGTCGTCATCGCGGTGAAGCCGCAGGTGATCCGCGAAGTGACGGCGCACTACAAGCGCTTCGGCGACGGCAGGACCAGCTTTCTGTCCATCGCCGCCGGCACGCCGGTCGCCACCTTCGAGGACGTCCTGGGCGAGCTCGCGCCGGTCATCCGCTGCATGCCGAACACGCCGGCGGCGATCGGCAAGGGCATGATGGTGGTGTTCTCCAATCCGTTGGTCTCCGACGACGTCCGCCGTTTCGTCGTCGAACTGCTTTCGGCAAGCGGCGTGGTGACGACGATCGACGACGAGGGCCTCATGGACGCCGTGACGGCCGTCTCCGGCTCGGGCCCGGCCTATATCTTCCACTTCATCGAGGCGCTGACGATCGCGGCCGAGAAGGCCGGCCTCCCCGCCGAAACCGCCAAGCTGCTTGCCATGCAGACCGTGTTCGGCGCCGCCTCGCTCGCCGCGGAGGCAGACGAGGAGCCGGGCGTGCTGCGCCAGCAGGTGACCAGCCCCAACGGCACAACCGCCGCCGCGCTTGCCGTGCTGATGGGCGGCGACCGCCTGACGAAGCTGGTTACGGAAGCAGTTGAAGCTGCGCGCCTCAGATCTATAGAGCTGGGGAAGTGACCCTCGCCCCGTAGAGCATGTCGTCCTGCAGCCGGCGCAAGGCGTAGAGTTTCGTCGTCCGGTCCGGCGCGGCATTGTCCTGCGTCAACAGCTCGCCCTTCCTGACCGGCTTCAGCACCTTGCCGCCTTCCAGCAATCCGACCGGTAGGGCGCGGCTCGTCCGTGCGTCGGCAATCGTCATGGTCCAGGAACGGTAACAGGTCTCGCCGATGGCATCGAAAGTCTCCCCGGCGGCAAGGTCGCGCTTGGCGACCGCGCAGACTTCCGCCACCGGCTGCGGCAGGGGCACCATGTCTGGCTTGCCGTGGAGCATGATGCGGGCGGTGGTGAGCGGCACCTCCAGCGAGGTCAGGTGATAGGGCCGGAACAGGCCGTAGTAAGGGCCCTTGCCGACATGCAGATCATCCATGCGCTCGACGACACGCGGGTGCATCGCCTCGACGATGACGAAGACGCCGGGCGCCACGCCCTTGCCGATCGTGTAGTCGACGACGCCTTTCCTCGACAGGAGGCCGCCATCCTCTTTGGGGATCAGCACCTTGGCCAGCTGATCGCGATCGGCCTTGGGCCCGTGCATGCCTGGAACATCCGGGACCAGGCCGGTGGCGTTGGCGATGGCACACATCTCGACCATGGTTTTCGAGCCGTCGACGAACTCTACCAGCATGCGCGGGTTCATGTTGCGGCGCGCCGCCTCTTCCCGATAATCGTCCGGAACGGCGTCATGGTTGAGTGGATTGTTCTTGCCCTTGCCCGCCGCGACGATGCTCAGCCCGAGCGCCGAGGCGAACTCGATCAGTTCCATGCAGCTTGAGGGTTCGTCGCCCGCGCCGACCGAATAGACGACGCCCAGCCGGTCGGCCTGCTGCTTCAGGTAGCAACCGATGGTCACGTCGGCCTCGACATTCATCATCACCAGATGCTTGCCATGTTCCATGGCCATCAGGTCGAAATCGGCGGCGACGCCAGGTTTGCCCGTGGCATCGATGACGACGTCGATCAGCGGGTTGGTGACCAGCATTTCGTTCGAGGTGATGGCGATCCTGCCGCCCTCGATCGCCCGGGTGACCCCGGAGGCGGTTTCAGCCTCGACGGCCATCGCCTCGTCGCCATAGGCGATGCGGATCGCCTCGCGGGCGGTGTGCGGGCGCCGCGTGGAAATGGCCGCAATCGAAATGCCCGGCATCAGCATGCCCTGCGTCACCAGATCGGTACCCATCTCGCCGGAGCCGATGACGCCGATGCGGACCGGCCTGCCCTCGGCGGCGCGTCGGGCAAGGTCTCGGGCTAGCCCGGTCAGGGCGACATTGGTCATGCAAGAAGGTCCATGGCTTTTGCCTCCGGCCCGCAATACAGGGAACGATCCCGGTTTGCCAACCAAACCGACGGACATGGCGATTTCTTGCGCATGCTTTGTAAAGCCGCAGCAGATTTTCCCCAGAAACCCGCAAAATTCCGACTTGGGCGGCAAACAGCCAAGTTTCTGAAGAACTAATGCTGTGGAGCCTGCGCGCGACGACCGCACGATTCGCCATTTGTTTCCAGACCATTAACCATTGCAACCCGTCTTAAAGGCGACTGCGGCTCGGTCCGGACCGAAAAGCCCCGGCCCGCCGCACCGGCTTCTGTGCCATTTTTGCTACAGGTTTTGGCCCTAATGCCCGGAAACGTACTTTTGGAAGGTGTCTAATCCATTATATGCCCACAACCTCGAAAAATCTGATAGATACTGGCCGACAGCTCTGGTGGCAGGCTTGGGCAAATAAGCGCCAATAAAAAACAATGGCGCGGGGATAGTCACGGGGTAGAAATGACCAGGACGGGTAAAATTACCGTCGGCTGGCGGGTTGCGCTTGCCATTACGGTATCGATGCTGGCTTGTGGTAGCGCCAGCGCACTCACACTCAAAGAAGCCGTTGCCGTCGCAGTGGAATCCAATCCGGAGATTGGACAGGCGATCGAGAACCGCGAAGCGATCGAATTCGAGCTGCGCCAGGCGAAAGGCCTTTATCTTCCCAGCGTCGATCTGGAAGCATCGACCGGCGTTCGCCGCCTGGATAATGATACAAGGCGCGCGCTCGACGAGGATCACAAAGCCCTCTATCCGAACGAGGCCGATCTCACCGTCTCGCAGACGCTTTATGACAGCGGCGCAAGGCGGGCGGAACTCAACCGCCAGGCCTCGCGCGTCGATGGCGCTTCCTTCCGGGTTCTGGAACGGTCCGAGTTCATCGGGCTCGCGGTCGTCCAGGACTATTTGGAATACATGCTGCAGGCTTCGATCGTGGTCGAGGCCAAGAAGAACCTTGGCTTCCATCAGTCCATCCTCAGCGACATCAAGCAAGGCATCGCGGGCGGCGCGCTCAACGACGCCGACCGGCAGCAGGCCGAAGAACGCCTTTACGCCGCCAAGGCGCGGATGCAGGAAGCGACCGAGGAACTCGAGGCAGCCAAGATCCGCTTCTTCAAGAATGTCGGCAAGCCGCTGACCAACGCGTCGCGGCCGGCCGATGTCGCAGCCGCCCTGCCGCGGTCGCTGGACGATGCGATCGGGCTCGCCAGGCAGAACAATCCGCGCGTCCATATGGCCAACAGCGACATCGACGCGGCCGCTTCGCTGGTCGATGCGGCGCGGGCGAAATACGGCCCGACGGTCACCGCCGAGGGCGTCGCCCGGGGTGGATATAACATCGATGGCGCCGATGGCGACACCAGCGACCTGCAGGCCCGGGTGGTGCTGCGCTGGAACCTCTATCGCGGCGGTATCGACAAGGCCAACGAGCAGGAACAGATCCGCCGCACCAGCGAGCAGCGGCTTGCGCTGCACCAGGTGCTGCGCGAGATCGAGGAAGCCGTCCGCACTTCATGGGACCGCCGCTTCCGCCAGGCCGAGCTCGCAAAGACGCTGCGGCAGCAGGCAGCCACCAATGAAAAGCTGGTCGCCTCCTATCGCGAGCAGTTCAAGGTCGGGCAACGCTCGCTGCTCGACGTGCTCGACGCCCAGAACACGCGCTTCAACACCGCGACACTGGCCGACACGTCGTCCTATGCATCGCTGTTTGCCGAATACCGGCTGCTGGCCGCGACCGGGGAATTGCTGAAGACGCTCAACATCCAGCCGGCCAAGCAGTCCGCGGCCTACGCCCGTGAGGAATTCGGTGTGCCGGCCACGGCCGATACCGAGACCTATGCGCGGACGCCGTCGGAACAGAAGAACGATCTGCCGTTCGACATCCTCGCGCCGGTCAGGAAAAAGTAGCCGATGTAGCATCGATCTTCGGTCCCTCGGGGCGGATCGTGAACCAGCAACCCAACATCCTATCGCCCAAGGAGGCCTTCAAAGCCTGCTTCTGCGCTGTCGCGGCCTATCTCGGCAGGCCGAGCGCGGAAACCGTGCTGTTCGCCGGCGTGCCGATTTCGGAGACCCGCATCGAGCCGGACGAAATCCGCCATCTGGCCGAGCGGATCGGCCTGGAGGTCCAGGATTTCAGCCATCGCGATTTCCTGCGCGGCCGCTTCGATCTTCCGGCCATCGTCTTCCGCGTCAGCCAGTTGCCGGTCGCTCTCCTGGCGCAGATGGAGGGCGGGCAATATCTGACGGCGCCGCAGGAAGACGGCCGCACCACGATCGCCAGGTCGGAACTCGCCGAAAGCTATATCAGCGGCGGCACATCCTTCTCGATCACCTATGCCAACCAGGCCGAAGAGATGACGGTCGGCACAGCGGCGCGGATCGAACGGCGCCACTGGCTGACCGGCACCATGGGGGCGTTCTGGCGCACCTACTCCAAGGTGGTGCTGTCGGCGGTGTTCATCAATCTTCTGGCGATCGCCTCGCCGATCTTCACCATGAACGTCTACGACCGGATCCTGCCCAACAAGGCGATCTCGACGCTTTGGGTGCTGGCGCTCGGCATCGGCGCGGCGATCCTGTTCGACCTGCTTCTGAAGACGGCCAGGGCCTCGCTGATCGACTATGCCGGCCGCAAGGCGGATCTGCGGATTTCCTATCTGCTGTTCGAGAAAGTGCTGAACTCCTCGCTTTCGGCACGGCCCGGATCGACGGGCGAATATGCAAACCGCGTCACGCAATACGAGTTCGTGCGCGAGTTCTTCACCTCGAACACGATCAGCGTCTTCATCGATACGATCTTCGTCTTCGTCTTCCTGGCTGTCATCTACGCCATCGGCGGCTGGCTGGTGATCATACCGGCGCTGGCCTTCGTCATCTCCGTCATTGTCGGGCTGATCACGCAGCGGCGGATCGGCAAGCGGGTTGCCGCCTCGATGAACGAGGCGTCGCAGCGCCAGGCCCTGCTGGTCGAATCCATTTCGACGCTGGAGACGATCAAGTCGCTGCGCGCCGAAGCCTATCTCCTGCGCAAATGGGGCGAGCACTCGAAGAACGCGGCCAACACGTCGGAAAAGATCAAGGAGCTCTCGGCGGCGGCGGGCAACATCACCGGCGCCATCCAGCAATTCGTGACGGTCGCCCTGGTGGTGGCCGGCGCCTATGCGTTCTCGGAAGGCCAGGTCTCGACAGGCGCCATCATCGGCACCGTCATGCTTGCCGGCCGGGCCGTGGCGCCGCTCGGCCAGATCGCCATCACGCTTGCACGGTTCCGCCAGGCCATGCTGTCGCTCAGGATCATCAACACGATCATGTCGCAGCCGGAGGACCGCCCTGACACTGTCGGTTTCGTCAACCGGCCGATCCGCAGCGGCGCGCTGGTGTTCAGGAATGTCGGCTTCGCCTATCCGGGCACGGAAAACGAGGTTCTGAGCGGGCTCAACATCGCGGTCAGGCCCGGCGAGCGGGTCGGCATCATCGGCCGCATCGGCTCCGGCAAGACCACGATGGGCCGGCTGATCGGCCGGCTGTTCCTGCCGACGTCGGGGGAGCTGCTGCTCGACGGCATCGACATCCGGCAATACCATCCCTCGGAGGTCCGCGCCGCGGTCGGCATCGTCGCGCAGGCCGGCGACCTGTTTTCGGGAACCATCAAGGAGAACCTCCTGATGGCGGCGCCGGAAGCGACCGACGAGGAGATCATCGATGCGGCGAAGGCCGCCGGCGTCGACGACTTCGTCTCGCGGCATCCGCGCGGCTACGACATGAATGTCGGCGAGCGGGGCACCAATCTTTCGGGCGGACAAAGGCAAGCCGTGGCGATCGCACGGCTGCTTTTGACCAAGCCGAAGATCGTCTTCCTGGACGAGCCGTCGGGTTCGATGGATCTCGCTTCCGAACGGCAGTTGATCAAGCAGCTCAAGGTGGCGTTCGACCACAGCACGACGCTGATCGTGTCGACCCATCGCTACAGCATGCTGGAACTTGCCGACCGCCTCATCGTCATCGACCAGGGCCGCGTCGTCGCCGACGGGCCGAAGGAACAAGTCATCCAGGCATTGCAGAAGGCAAATGCCTGACCGGAACGTATAGACATGCTTGCAAGGGAAGATCGGCCACCTCTATTCGCCTCGGCCTCCGTCTACATCGTCGGGGCGCTGTTCGTGTGCTTCACGGCCTGGGCGTCCTTCGCCGAGGTCGACGAGATCGCGCGCGGCGACGGCAAGGTGATACCAGCATCGAAGACGCAGGTCATCCAGGCCAGCGAAGCCGGCGTGGTGCAGGAGATCGCCGTCCAGATCGGCCAGACCGTCAAGAAGAACGACCTCATCATCCGTCTCGACAACTCGGGCAATACGTCGAGCCTTGGCGAAGAGAAGGCCAAGGCGCGGGCGTTGCAGGCGCGTATCGCCAGGCTGCAGTTCGAGCAGAGCGGCAATGTGGAAGGGGCGTTCCCCTGCCCCGCGGACATCCAGAAGGTCGCGCCGGAAATCTGCGACAACGAGCAAAAGCTGCTCGTCGCGCGTCGCGACAATTTCGAAGTGAAGTTGTCTGTCCTCAAATCGCGCCTCGATCAGCGCGAGAAGGAACTGGACGAGGCCACCGCCAACGCCGATCGCCTGTCCAAGAGCCTGGCTGTCACCGACCAGGAAGCGGCGCTGGTCGAACCCATGGTCAAGAAAGGCCTGATGGCCAAGACCGAACAGCTCCGCGTCGAGCGGGAACAGACCGACCTTCACGGGCAGTTGGCCCTGGCCGGCGAAACCATCAAGAAGACCAAGTCGGCTATCACCGAGGCGCAGCTTCAGGTGAACGAATTGGGCCTGCAATTGCAGCAGGAAGCGTTGAGCGACCTGACGCAGGCGCTGGCCGATCTTTCCGTGGTCGACGAAACCATCCGCGGCGCCACGGACAAGGTCGCGCGCACCGACATCCGCTCGCCGGTCGACGGCATCGTCAACACGCTCGACGTCAATACGCTCGGCTCTTTCGTCCAGCCGGGCGCGGTCGTGGCCGGCATCGTGCCGACTTCCGAGACGCTTTTGGTCGAAGCCCGGGTTTCGCCGCGCGACGTCGCCTTCATCCAGCCGAACCAGGAGGCGCTGATCAAGGTCACGGCCTATGATTTCTCGATCTTCGGCGGCATCGAGGGCAAGGTCTCCAACATCACCGCCGACAGTCTTGTCGACCAGAAGACGGGCGAGCCCTACTACCAGGTGCGGGTCGCCACCGAGAAGTCGACGCTGACAAGGAACGGCAAGACCTATTCGATCATTCCCGGCATGATCTGCTCGGTCGATATCAAGACCGGACACAAGACGATCCTCAATTATCTTTTGAAGCCCATCAACAAGGCGCGTCAGGAGGCGATGAGTGAACGATAGCGCCGTCCACCACCCGGAGACCTCGCGCGAGCGGCTGCTGCCGGCGCTCGCGGCCGAGGATTTCGGCCCGGAATTCCGTGTCGTGGCGCGCGGCGGCGTGCGTCGCGGCATCCGGCTGGAGCGCGCCTTCTGGGCATCGCTGAAGCACCTGGCCGAAAGCCGCAAATGCACGATCGGCATGCTGGTCGAGGAGATCGCCGAACACCATCCCGACCAGGGCAACCTCACCTCGGCGATCCGCGTCGCCTGCATGCGCGGCCTCGCCGAGGAAAGCATGGAACTGCGCAAGCTCGCTTCGATCCGCACGATCAACGCGATCCTGGTCGCCTGCCCCTCGCCCGCCTTCGCGCTGTCTTCGTCGAAGAAGATCCTGGCCTTCAACACGCCGTTCCAGCAACTGGTCAGGCGTCAGTTGCCGAGCGCGCCCGGCGAGGATGGGCGCCAGGACCTGAAGCTGGCGCTCGACCTCAACGTTCCCGACATCTTCGCCCGCCTCGACGCCAATGGCGAAACGCCGGTCACCAGCGGCTTCGTCATCGGCGCCGGCGAGCGCCGCTATCGCGGCCAGCTCAGCGCCGTGCGCGCGCCCGTCACCGAGCCGGAACTGCTGATGGCCTTCGTCTTCAACGGGTAGAGTCGGCCGAGGCTACTGCCTGAGATTTGAAGCCACCGATGGTTCCGGCGAGCCTTCGCCAGGTGCGACCGTCGCGAAGCCGCCGGCGATGTCGGCGATCTGCGCGCCCGATTTCGACCCGTGGATCCAAGCTCGATCGGTGCTGAAGGAATAGAGCGGAACATAATCGGGCAGCTCGCTGTCGCGCAGGACGGCGTTGCCGAGGCTGTCGAGGATGAAGGCGCCGCTTCCCGTGCTGACCGACAGGACGGCGTGGAAGAACTTGCGGCGGCGATCCTGGAGCACCACGAGCGACATGCTCTGGGCCGGGATGCCGGCCCTGAGCAGGGCCGCCATCTTGAGTATGGCGAAATCCTCGCAGTCGCCGGCGCGATGTTCGAGGATTTCCGAAGGCTTCGCCCAATAGTCGAGCTTGCCGTAGACGACGCTGTCCTTGCGATAGGCGATCAGGCGGTTGATGCTTGAGTTGACGAAGGACAGCTTCTCGCGAAAGCCCTTGTCGGCGGCAATCTTGATGATCTCGGCGAAAGCGGGGCTCTCGCGGTCGCAGACGCTGCCGGCGGTGCAATCGACGACGGCCCTGTAGACGGGAGCCCAGCGCGCGGCGACCGGGAAGTTGCGCATCGACAAAGCGACCGAGCCGAAGACGCCGGGAATGATCGCGGCGGTCTGGATCGGGTCGATGCCGGGATCGGCCTTGGCGCTCGAAAGCGCTTCAGCCGCGTCAGCAGCTGCCGGCGCATAGCCTGCCGAAACATTCGCGATCCGATATGCTGCGGCCGGCTGCCAAGGCATCGGCCGGGCCAGCGAAACGCCGCCGAGGCTCGCCGGCGCAAGCACCGTTTGCAGGACCGGACCCGGTCCCGAATTCGCGCTGGCCCACGATGGATTCGCCAGCCCAACAAGGCCGACCGCCAGCAAGAAAACCTTGATCCCCGTTATCTCCGGGGCAGCTTTTTGTATTTTCATAACGCCCACCTTTGACTGTGGACGCTACCAATCTTGTCTCAAATTATCGGAAAGGAAGGTGGGTAAGTTTCCGCGAATCACACTATTCTGTTTTGCATCAAATTTTATTCAAATTTATACTTTCATTTACCAAGCCAATGCCGCGCGGCGCAGCCGACCCGGCATTCCTTAAGATCATGCATAGCCAGATATATCATCACGATTTACCAAGTGTAAAAAATGCGATTCTCTACATATCAGAGTATATGAAATAGATTGAAGGTCTGTTGCAAAGTCCGGGCCTGACATGTCTCTTTCCGGGAAATGCCGGAGGGGCTTTAGCTATGACGAACAATATCGAATTCGACGCCGTTTCAAATTCCTGGGACGAGCACACCAGCGCTGGTGAAAATCATATTTCGACGGGTGTCCAGGTCGCGCAGGCGACCACCGGCCAGGCGGCAAGCGAACCGGTGCCGGTCGATGTCGGCAGCGGCGCGCCGGCGCAGGGCGCGGCCAATGCGCCGGCGGCGAACCAGCCGGCGGCCGATGCGAACGCCCCTGCCAACGCTCCGGCTTCGAATGCCGCCCAAGGAAACGCGCCGGCCGCAAACGCCGCAGCTTCGAACGTTCCGCATGAATATCACGCCGATGCCGGCAATGTCGTGAAGCTGCCGGCCAATGTCTCGATCGACAACATCAAGGTCGACGGACACAATCTGGTGCTGGTGCAGCCCGACGGCTCCGAGATCGTCATCAAGGACGGCGCGCTGAACGTGCCGACCTTCATCCTCGGCGATGTCGAGGTGCCGCGCGTCGCCCTGATCGCCGCCCTCGAGGCCAGCCATGTCGATGTCGCCTTCGGCGCCGACGGCTCGATCTCGGCCGGCGGCAACGGCTCGCCGGGCAGCGCGGGCGGAAATTTCGAACATCCCGCCGGCGGCATCGGCGACGGCTTCGGCCTCTCCGCCCTGCTGCCGCCGACAGACCTGGCGTTCGGCCAGCCGGAGCACCGCGACCTGTTCCCGGGTCTCGTGCGTGAAAACTCCACGCCGACGATCCTCGACCTGACGCCTTCGGTCCAGGGCGGGGACACCACTGTCAACGAGAAGGGCCTGCCGGCAAGCTCCGGCTCGGAAGGTTCGGGCGAACAAGCGGCGCCAGGCCCCGACGGCGATCCCTCGGAACACAACACCGGGACCTTCACCATCAACTCACCGGACGGCATCGGCACGGTGAATATCAATGGCCAGGTGATTTCGGCCGCAGAACTCGCCAACAGCGAATCGACGCCGATCGAGATCACGACGCCGCTCGGCAACACGCTGACCATCAATGGCTACGACCCCGCCACCGGCCAGGTGAGCTACAGCTATACGCTGCTGCACGCCGAGCACCAGCCCAACCCGGGCACCGATTCCATCTTCGACAATATCACGGTAACGGTCACCGACGGCAACGGCGACGTCTCGCTTCCCGGCACGCTCTCGGTCCAGATCGTCGACGACGTGCCGACGGCGAACCCGGACGCCAACAGCGTCGCGGCGGGCAGTCACGCCGAGATCTCGGGCAATGTGATCACTGGCGCAAGCGAGACCGATCCGTCCACCAGCGCGGACGTCAAGGGCGCCGACGGCGCCAGCGTGACCTCGGCCTATGGCACGGGCGCCGCGCAGGATGTGACGTCCGCCGTCACCGGCACCACGATCGCGGGCCAGTACGGTACGCTCACGCTTTATTCCGACGGCCACTACACCTATGACCGCGCGGCGAACACGCCCGGCGGCGTGAGCGACGTGTTCCACTACACGCTGACCGACGGTGATGGCGACCAGTCGAGCACCACGCTGACGATCAATATCGGCAACGAGCCGCCGAAGCTGGGCGATATCCCGGCCGCGGGCGCCGACGGCGCGATCGTCTACGAGGCGGGACTGGCAAGCGGCACGCTGCATGACGGCTCGAACGCGGTGAGCGGAGCGATCGGCTTCACCTCGCAGGATGGAGTGAACTCCGTAACGCTGGGTGGCAATGCGCTGTCGAGCGATTCGGGCAATCCGACGACGTTCACGGATCCCACCACGGGTGGCGCGGTGAGCGCATGGTACGAGTACAATGGCGCCACCGGCGCCGGCACGATCCACTACAGCTACACGCTGACAACTGACTACCACAGCGCCACGGGCGGCGACGGCGCCAACACGGAAGCGGCACCCAGCTTCGAGATCGTCGTGACCGACCTGGACAGCCAGCCCGCCTCCGACAACCTGGTGATCAACGTCATCGACGACGTGCCGACGGCGAAGGCCGATACCGACGCGGCACAGTCCGGCGAGACGGTGACCGGCAATGTCGAGGCAGGCACGAGCACGCACGGCATCGGCGCCGGGGACACGGCCGGCGCGGACGGGATCGCGTCGATTGCCTGGACGGGTTCGGTAACGGCCAACAATGTGACGACCGTGGCGGGCACGTATGGCGTGCTCACGGTCTATGCCAATGGCGACTACAGCTATCAGGCCAAGGCGAATACGATAGCCGGCTCCGATACGTTCAACTACACGATCACCGACGGCGACGGCGACACCTCGCCGGCCACGCTGACGATCACGGTGACCAACGGCCAGCCGCTGGTGACGGCCGAGGTTGCGGCGGTGAACGAGGCGGGCCTGGACACGACGCCACCGGCAAGCGATCTAGCCCCCGGGACGGTGGACGGCTCGCATGCGGGCAACGGCTCGGAGACGACGACGGGCACGCTGACCTTCTCGGACACTGACGGCGCGACCGTGACAGGCGTTGCGGCCGGCGATGTCGGCGGCGACGTCAACGGCAATGTCGGCGCGAACATCGATGGCACATACGGCATCCTGCATGTCAACGCGAACGGTACCTACACATATACATTGACGAAACCCGAAGCGAATGCTCCGGCGGGCGATGATGGCCCCAATGTGCAGCCCGGGCAGGACGTCTTCACGTTCACGGTTACCGATGGCCTTGGCAATACGTCCACGTCGACCATCAAGATCAATATCACGGACGATGTTCCCTCGGTCTCACTGAGCGGCACGGCTGCGCCGACGCTGACGGTGGACGAGAGCTACCTGACGGCGGCGACCAACAACGGCGTCAACGGCTCGGGCACCGGCCCTGCCGGCTCGACGCATGCGGAAGGCTCCTTCAGCGGCGCCTTCACGGTGACGACAGGCGCCGACGGCGGCACGACCAGCTACGCCTTGAGCGTGACGGCCGGCCCCTCCAACCTGGTCGACACGGCGACCGGCCAGACGGTGGTGCTGTCGATGAACGGCAACGTGGTCGAAGGCCATGCCGGCGTCGGCGGCCCGCTGGTGTTCACCGCCAGCGTGGACGCCAACGGCAAGGTGTCGTTCGATCTCGACCGGGCGGTGCATGAGGACAATGCCTCCAACACCCCCGACGATGCCACCAGCCTGACGGCCAACCTGATCCAGTTGACGGCGACGGTGACCGACGGCGACGGCGACAAGGCCTCGCAGTCGCTCAACATCGGCAACGCGCTGAGCATCAAGGACGACGGCCCCTCGATTGTGACTACCGCCTCTGGGCTGCCTGTGCTTGCAGTTGACGAGAGCTTCATTCCGGGGGTCGGCTCCGGCGTCGGCTCGGCGGTCGGCGGTCCGACCTCGAACATCTCGACGGCGAACTTCAGCGGCGCCTTCACGGTGAACGGCGGCGCCGACGGCGGCACGACAGCCTATTCGCTAACGCTCAACGGCGGGGCCGCGAGCCTGGCCACGACGCTGGTCGATTCCAAGACCGGGGGGGCGGTGACGCTGTACCAGGTCTCGGCGACGGCGATCTACGCCAAGGACGCGGCCGGCGACATCGTGTTCAAGCTAACGGTCAACTCTGGTACCGGCGTGGTGCAGTTGGAAGAGCTGCGCGGCGTCAAGGAAGGCTCGGGCGAGAGCCCGGACCAGAGTGAGTTCCTCTCGCTGGCCTCCGGCCTGGTGTCGGTGACGGCGACGGTGACCGACAACGACGGCGACAAGGCGAGCGCCAGCATCGATCTCGGCGGCCAAGTCAAGATCTACGACGACGGTCCGATTTTTGTCTCCGCCATGGACGCTGTTGTGGCCAACCAGGCTGGCGCTAGCTTCACTGGACTCTACAACGCGGCCTTCGGCGCCGACGGGCTCGATCACCTGTCGCTCGCACTTCAGGCGAGCGGCATGTATGGCGGAAGCGCGGTCACTTTCGTCCAAACCGTCGATAACTCGACTCATGTGACGAAGGTCGACGTCCAAGACGCAGCGCACAATGTGATCTTCACTTTCTACTACACCGAGTCCCCTGAGCCAGACGGCGGCGTGGTGATGCACGCCTACTCGAACCCGAGCGACTCGTTGGGCAGCGCCTTCTTCATGCTCGATCTCAATCCCGATGGCACCTATGACTACACTTTGAATTCAACCTCCGTGATCACCACGATCACCGTGACCGGCGACTCCAAATTCTCCTCCTCCGGTGGCAGTCAACCTTCGCTCACCTCGCCAGATGGCCAGTTGGTGATCTCCGGCACTGACCTGAGTGGCGCGGCGGCTGTCAAGGCTTCCAACGTGGGCATTGCGGTGGGCAGCACTGGACAGCAGATGGACCCCGGCGAGACTCTGCATCTTAATTTTGTGCAGCACGATCAATCGGCAGTCAGCTTCTTATTGAACAAATGGGGCGGAAACGGCACTGCTGATGTCCAGTTCGATGTTCGGGAGAACAACACACTCATCAGCCACTTCGATATTTCGATTCCAAAGCCCGCATCGGGGGATATCTCGATAAAAGTGGTGGAGACTTCGGATCCTGCTCTTTTGGGGATCAACGGAAATGGCTGGGCTGTCAATGGCAATACCTACACGCTATATGTCAATCACGCGTTCAACGACGTAGATGTATCCTATAACCACGTTGTCAGTGGCGGACCGACTTTCGCCGTCAACAATATCACTTACGGCGAGGTGACGACGGTCCACGATCTCACGATGAACTTCGGGCTGTCGGCGACGGACCACGACGGGGACACCTCGATCCTCACAGACCCGCTGACCATCGCCACGACCTCGGGGCAAACGCTCGACGCGCATAGCTCCGCGTTTGCCCCTGTCGACGGAAATGACGGCGTCGTCATTGCCGGCGGCACCGGCAACGACACTCTGATCGGCGGTGACGGAAACGACATCCTCTACGGCGGCGGTGGGACGAACACGATGACCGGCGGCGCTGGCGCCGATACCTTCAAGATCGACCATCTCGACATCCATGATCTGATCACCGACTACAGCGGTGTCGGCGGAGACGGCGACAAGATCGATCTCACGGCGCTTTTCCAGACCGGCGGCGCCAGTATCACCGAGTTCGTGAAATACGATACGAGCACCGGCGCACTCAGCGTTGACACAGACGGTGCGGCTGGACCCGCCACTTTCGTGCAGGTTGCGGAGCTGACGCCCCATCCCGTGGCCGGCACTATCAACATCCTTTATGACGATGGAGTAAACGCGCAACAGCAAACGACGCATGTATAAGCATGGCGTCCAGCCACACTCCCATGCTATGCATAAGCAACACGTGAATTCGCAATTCGAAGAGGGGCTTACATGAGACATTCCGCAAGATTGCTGGCTTCGGCCGCGGCGCTGCTGCTCGCCGGGTCGACGGGCTTCGCCGCCGACATCATCGGCGAGCCGGCGGTGAATTACTGCCGCACCGTGGGCACCTCGGACCTGGTGCTGACCGACAACATGGTCGAGCTCAAGGACCATGTGGTGAAGCTGATGGACGAATCGGTCGCCGTCGCTAACAGCCCAGAATGGATCAACTCGTCGCGTCCCGCCTTCGTCTGGGCCTCGGAAGCCAAGGTCGCCTGCGGCATGGCCTATGGCTACCTCAAGACGAACTACAAGGACGAAGACACGCTCAACAAATGCGAGTGCTTCCACGACCGCATGGTCGAATATATGCATTGAGCTGACGTGCGAGCGAACACCGGCTGGCTGCGATGGTGGCCGACGGAAGATTGCCGAAGGCGATCGCGCTGGCGGTTGCCTTGCTCGGCCTGACCGAGACACCTGTTTACGCCAACTGGCCGGAGCCGTCGAGGGCGCGGACCGTGCGCTGCGATGCGGCGCCGGAGCGGTCCCGCGAGACATTCAAGGCATTCGCCTCTTGTCAGGCCTCGCGCTGCGGCCTCGAACCGATGCTGGCGCAGGCGGTGATGGAGATCGAAAGCGGCTTCGATCCCGGCGTACGCGGCGCCGAGGGCGAAGTCGGCCTGATGCAGGTCATGCCGGCAACGGCGCGGATGCTCGGCTTTCGCGGCTCGCTCGACGAGCTTGGCGAGCCCGCCACCAACATTGCGCTCGGCGTCAAATATCTGGCGCGGGCAAACAGGCTTGCCGCGGGCGATCCCTGCACCGCTGTGATGAAATACCGGGCCGGGCACGGGGAAACCCGCTTCTCGGTCCGCTCAGTCAACTACTGCCAGCGCGCACGCGCGATCCTGGCACGCGAAGGCCTCGAGGTGAGCGGCCCGTTGCCGGTGGCGACGATTGGCTTCTCCGACGTCTCGACGATCGGATTCTCCGATGCTTCTGTGGACGGCGCCCGCACCGTGAGAAACGCGTCTGCGTGCGCCGATCGTTCGTGCCCGGGCCGCGCTACATGAAATGCGCCGAGTATCGCAGCGCGGCGCAAGCGAGGCAGATACAGGCGCTGAGAGCGCGGCTCTTCGACGGTTAGCTATGATCCACGAATTGTGGGACGGCGGAGCAAGCAAACACGTTAAGATGAATGGAAGACAGACCAGGATAAAATACCTGGCGGCAGATGGGTGGAAGCATCATGAAACTTGAGCGGCACGATCCGCGTCTGAAGCGCGCCGCGTCGAAACGTATCCGTGCGGCGCGGGCGATCGCTCTCGGGCTCGTCGCGGCGCTCTCCGGATGCCAGTCCAAGAGCGGCGCGTCGGACGTGCTCGATCCATCGGCGATCGCGGCACCCGCCGGCCAGGCGGGCGCTCCCGCGGCGCCCGCCCAGCCAGCATTGGCCAGCGCGACATCGGATGGCCCGACCTCGGCCGCCGCCGCGAAGGCCAATCTGACGCTCGGCACGGGGCCGACCAAGGTGGCCATGCTGCTGCCGCTTTCGGCTCCCGGCAGCGCGGGCGAGAACGGCCGAAAGATGTATGACGGCGCGCGGCTGGCGATGGCCGATCTCGGCGACAAGCTCTTGACGCTGACGATCCAGGATACGCGCGGCGACAGCGCCAACGCCAAGGACCTCGCGGTGAAGGCGATCACCTCGGGCACGGCGAAGGTTGTCATCGGACCGTCCGAGCTTACGGCCGCGCAGCACCTTGCCAAGCTCTCCGGCTCCAAGCGGCCACCTGTGCTGGCGCTGGCCGACAATTTTGCCGGCGGCCCCGGGGTCTATTCCGTGCGGCTCAGCGAAGCCGACAGCGCCGCGGCGGGCGCGGCGGCGATCGCCAGCAAGGGCGCCAGGAAATTCGTGCTGATGGTGCCGGCGGGCGCGGATTCGAGCGCCGTCGAATCGCGGGTCGCCAACGCGCTCAGCATCTATGGCGCCACGCTTGCGGTGACGCTGCCCTATTCGGCGGCGGATGGCGGCGCGAAGGTGGTGTCCGACATGGGCTCGCTGGTCGAGGCGCCCGACGCCGTGGTCGTCTTCTGCGGCGACGGCAGCCCTATCGCCGTGCTCGCCGCGCTCAAGGCAAAGGGCATTCCAGGCAAGGCCGTGACGCTGATCGGCACCGACCGCTGGCTCGAGCGCCCTATGGATCCGCTCTATGAGGGCGCCTATATCGCGACGCTCGACGAGAGCGAGACCGGGCCGATCGCCGACCGCTTCAAGGCGACCTACAAGTACCAGCCCGACGTCAACGTGGCCTATGCCTACGACATGGTGGCGCTGAGCGCGGGCATAGCGAGCTCAGCCGGCCCCGACGGCTTCAACAAGCAGGTGCTGGAGAACACGACCGGCTTCCGCGGCTCGACCGGCCTCTTCCGCTTCCGCGCCGACGGCTCGAGCCAAAGGTCGATGCCGTTCTTCAAGGTGGAGAAGGGGGAGTTGAAGCTGGTGGAGAAGTCGACTTCGGGGTTTTAGCTGCAGATCAGCTATCGCGATAAGGCGCCGTTTTGGATGCGGAATAGAACCGCGGTACCAACATCGGCACCCGCCGCGCATATTCTTCATACTCGGGGAAGGTCTGCCGCAGGATCGATTCCTCGTGTCTGGCGCGGCGCAACTGCAGCGTGAACTGCAGTACACCCAAAGCAGCCATCAGAGCCGAAAAGTGGGAAATGATCATCCCAACAACGAAAACAGCTTCGCAAACATAGAGAGGGTGACGGACAATTGAGTATGGACCGGTGGCAACGAGGCGGCGGGCGGTGGCCATAATGGAGAAAGAGCGGCCGAGCCAATAAACGCAGAAAATGGAACCTGCATTGCCAATGAAGACGGCGCAAAGCGCCACCACCTGGGCCGATCGGTTATCGACAGGACGCGTAAAAATCATCGCGATGAGTATCAGAAACGTCCCGAGCACCGAAATCACTCTCGGTTCGATTCCCTTGGCGGTTCCTCGCGCCGGAATACGGACGATTGTCACAAGTAATTGCAGCAGCAGAAACACTGTCGATGCGAGTTGAGTCACGACCGCAAGCGTGTTCGCTGAAGCGCCGTGTCGGAAATACAAGAACAAAGGAATAGCGCTGGATGTCGCCAGAAACGTCGTGACAACGACGATGGCAAGGCGTCCAAAGAAATCCTCGGTCAACATATTCCTCGCCCTCTCCCAGAGGCCACTAAGGCAGTTTCCAAAGCGTTAGCGGCCGGCTGCATGAACCTCCGATTAACATCTTCTGCCTAACTTTAGCGGATGCCGAACGCTCTTGCTCTGCTCCGTGTCCTGGCTCCAACTGCTGCGACCTTTTCGTTTATCGCGGTACTCGCGCTCAACCCACATAGCGCCACGTTCGCGTTCTGGTTGGCGTTACCTGTAAATGCGGCTGGATGGACCCACCTCACGAGCGCAAGTCAGACAGCCATCCAGCAACTATCCAGATGAGTGGCGTGGCCAACATGGAAGCGTATCCGTCAACCGCGTAGTGCCAAGCGAGTTGGACGGCGGCCAGCTGAATTGCAATCAGGAACACGATACTAACCCAGCGCAGCAGATGGCCGAACCTCCAAAGGTAGATTGCATTTAGAGTCACCACAGCAACGTGCAGCGAAGGAAAGGCCGAGATGCCGCTACCCAAACGTGGGCCATCAAGCGCAGCATTGGCAAGAAGCATTCTTTGTGCGTCGAGAGCCCACACTGGATAGACAGCGTTTGTCGCTTGAAGATAATTCATCAATGGCGAGAACGTATCGTCGCCGTAGAAGGCCTTGATGAAGGCAGGCCCGACCGAAGCGAAAACGGTTGCTGCGGCGTTCCCCAAGAGCATCCAGGTCAGGACAAACGCGACCAAATATTGCGATCGAAGGCGCTTGTCGCCTGTCGAGAAGGTGACACAAAACAGCACGACGAGCATCACCACGAACCAAAGATTGTAGAGAAAGTTTAAGGCAAAGGTCAGCGATCCGGCTCCAAGCAGAGGATGCAAGATCCTCCAGGCATCCTGACCACCATGGATCGCCCTGTCGACGGCGATAATTGCCGAGTCGGCGTAAAAAGGCACTATCCTGCTGAGACCGCCCTTCATGCTGGTGAACAGGGAGAAGAAAACCGGCAAGACCAAGGCAACCGGCAAACCTATGACGAGCCGATTGGGGAGATCGTGCTCCAACAAGCGATGGACCAGAGTAGGAAACAACTGCTCCGGTCGTTGAAGCATGACGCGCGTCGCAATAACGGCAAACATGACAAGCGTAACTCCCGAGCCGAATAGCAAGAATGGTTCGCTGTAGATCTGAGGATCGAGTGGAATGCGCCAATAAATCGCAGCAAAGGCCACAGCCAGTGCGTACGCCGCCACCGTTAGAAAGAACGGCCGGTTGGCATGCCAGGCCGCTGAGCAGCCATATGCAAGGCCAATCATCCGCATCATGCAGCTTCGTCAGACTGCATGGCTGACGCTAGCTCGACGCAGCGGAGCGGCTGATTTCAGCCACAGGCGAAACACCTGCCGCGCGCATAGCGGCAATGGACACCGTAGCAATCGCCGCCCCGGCGAGCACATCTGCAAAATGGTGACCACCCTCCGGGATCGTAGCGAGGATCATGATGGCATTGATCGCGGTTACGGGCAGAAATAGGATCGAGCGCCGCAAATTGTAGGTGATTATGATGCCCAGCGCGGTATGGAAAGAAGGGAAGCTGGTAAGCCCAATTGTGTTGGCAATCACAAACGTGAACGGCGCCGAACTACGCAATTGAGCAAGGGTTGAGAGATGCGCCAGACCTCCGATCGCGGTAAAATGACTGAAAGCACTGCGATCAGGCATATGAAAGGAATAGGCACCCGCGGCGGGTACAGCCAACATCAGGATGCCCGTCATCAGCCCGGAGAGAGCATTCAAGGCCACGAATTCTAGCATCCGCTCACGTTGCCCCCCGATCGATTGCACCAGGAAGACCAATGGAACTTGGTAGGACAGTGCGGCGTAGCAACAGACCATAGCAGTCGCCACTAATGGGATTCTGTTGGCGAATGCGACAGCCCGGAGCCAATCGAAGCCAATTGCCGCGTCAAACGAGGCCAGGTAGGCGTCCATCAGCGGACGCGTGGTGTTCGCCGCGAGATACATGAACAGGAAGCTCGCCACCGAAAGCGGAACGAACAGCATCAGGAAGATGCCCACGTTCTTCATGGCGTCGACGGTGCCCGCCAAAAAAGCCTGTATTCCGCTCGGAAACCTAGATCGGCGCATCTCAATGAGCCGCGCCGCCGCAAAGAAGAATGCTACCAGGGGCACGGCTTTCATCAGATAGACCCAATTGGACGGGCTGAATGTTACATTTGATCCTGGGACCATAACGACATCGGCTGCTACAAAGATAGCGGTCACGAAAACAATGACTGTCACGTAGCGATGGGACACCGACCGTTTCACCGTCTGACTCAAGTAACGGACTTTAGGCAGAGTTAATTAAGCTGCTCCAAGATCCCCGAACTGGTCGCCACCATAATGGCGTGATACATCTGCAAGGCCATGGCGCAGATGGCGGCCCCAGAGATCGGCACGCCGAATGGCACCACCCCATTGCGGTCCATATGCTGCACATAATGACGGAACATGCCAGCCGGCAGCAGGAAGGGATTCTTGACCAAAGCAGCCGTGCCGATCGCGAAAACCAGCAGCAACACGGCAAACACCAAGAGGTTGCTTCCGCCAATCAGAAGCGGCGTAACGCTCATCAGCTTGACGTCGCCGGCGCCGATTTTGCGCAAAAGCCAGAATGGGAAAAGGGCAACGAACAGTGCAACTCCGCCGAACGCACTGATCCCCATCTCCAGCCAAGAGTGGGTTTGCAATGCCTGGAACTGCAAAACTCCGAGGCCAAGGCAGAGTAGCAGCAGCACGTTACCGTTGGATATTCTTTGCGTCGTAAAATCGGTCCACGCGATTCTTGCCAGCAGCAGCATTGCCAGCGCCTTGAACATAAGCGAGGCGGCCAGCAACAGGGTCATGACCGCTCTATGTTCCGCACGCTGGATGACAGCAGCTTCAAATTGTTGGCCACGGTCGGATCGTTGGGCGCCAACTCGTAGGCCTTGAGGAAGTTGGTGCGCGCCTCCTGCAGCTTGCCGCGCAGAAGGTAGGAATAGCCGAGATTGTTATAGTACTCTGGCGTCGCGCCGAGCAACCGGTAGGCCCTGCCGTACGCCATGTCAGCCAGATCGAAACGCCGGATGCGGTCGCAAGAGGCGGCGAGGCCGAGCCAGGCAACACCGTCATTGGGCGCGAGCCTGGTCGCCTTGTAGAACAGGGCGCCGGCATTGCCGTAATTTTCGGAGCGGAACTGCGTCTTTGCCTCGGCGACCGCCTGGTCGGAGGCATAGTAGTCGACATCGCTCACCGTCTTCAGCCCGTCGAAGGCGTCGCCAAAGGTGGTATAGTCGCCTTTGGCCGGCTCGTTGGTGCGCACGACGCCGCCGGTGGAGTCGTTCGTCTGGCAACCGCCCAGGAAGATCAGCAGCAGGCTGGTCGCGACTGCGAGGCGCTTTGTCATTGTGTGTCCCACGAGTCCCCGACTCTATTTTAGATTCTAATCATATGACGGACTAGAAGAAAATGCCCTTCATTCGGATAATCACCGGTAGCAGGATCACCATCATCACTACCGGAAAAATGCAAAGGCCAAGCGGTATTGTCATCTTAACGGGCAAGGCGTTGGCGCGTTCTTCCGCCTGCAGAATGCGCTGATCACGCATTTCGGCGCTGTAGACGCGCAGGGCATCGGTGAGGCTGGTACCCAGCTCTTCCGATTGACGGAACAGCACCGCCAATGCCTTGGCTTCTTCGAGACCGATACGGTCGGCGAGCCCACGCAGTGCCTCGCGCAATGGCTTGCCGGCCCGCAACTGCAGATTCATGATCGAGAGCTGAATGCCAAGCCATTTGTGGCTGCCGGCCAACTCGTGGCTCACTCGTTCGACTGCCGCCTCCAGGCTCATGCCGGCATCGGCGCAGGTGATCATCATGTCCATGAAATCGGGGAAGGCGCGACGATAGACCTGCTTCTGCTTGTTCTCGAAGCGATCGAGCATGATGCTCGGGATGACGATACAGCCTAGACCGATCAGACCCGCGCCCGCGAAGGCAAAGATGCCGGGCACCCGCGCCGGCAATATCTTCGACAAGAGGACGTACATGACCAGAAAGCCAATGGCGACAGCTCCTAGCCGGCAAAGCGTGTAGATGAGAGGAGCGCTCGCGTGATAAAAACCGGCGCGAAAGAGCTTGGCCTCGAGGGCGTCAGGCTCGTTGCGCTCCTTCTCCATCGTCTTGAAGTAGGCTTCGACCGGCCTTTGCGCCGCAGCCCTGACGAGATGGTCCTGTCCCAGGATCGAGCGGCGGTCGAGATGGCCATCACCGACGAGATTGCCCGTCACCAGCCGGCGTGTCTGCATCGCTGGCAGAAGCGTCAGGGCGGCGAATAGAAACAAGGCCACCGCCGCTGCGAAGACGGCGAGCGACACCAGTAAGGTCAGGTCGTTCATGTTCGAAAGCAGGCTCATGGTCGCTCCTAGAAATCGAAAGTGACCATGCGATACATGATGTAGTCGCCAAGCAGCGCCCAGAACCCGAATGCCGTAAATACCGGCGTGATCAACGGGTTGCCCCAGATCTTGCCATAATAGGCCGGCGCCACAAGCATCAAGATCAGAAACATGACGACAGGAAACAACGAGATAATCCATGCCGACATGCGGCCTTCGGCCGAGAGCGCCCTGATCTTCAATTTGAGCTTCTGCCTTTCGCGCAGCACGGATGAGAGGTTCGCGAGGATCTCGGTGAGGTTACCGCCCGTCTTGGCCTGAATCGAGAGCGACACCGACAGCAGGTGCAGGCCATCAAAGCCGACCCGCTCCGAGAGTTTCCGCACCGCCTGCTCCATGCTAAGCCCGAAGGTGATTTCGTCAGCGACGATGCCGAATTCCGTCCCGAGGGGATCGGGCATCTCGCGGGCGACGAGACCTATCGCGACCGAGGCCGGGTGGCCGGCGCGGAGGGAGCGCACGATCATGTCAAGCGCGTCGGGCAATTGCTTGGCGAACCTAAGAACCCGCTTTTTGCAGGCCCGTCGCAGGATCAATAGCGGCAATACGAACCCTACCCCGAGGAAGATGAGGGCAGCCGCGGGCGCAGAGAGACCAACCAGGACCCAAATAAGCAATGCCAGTCCTAAACCGGCGAGAAGGAACGACGCCGCGAAAGTCATCGGGTTTCCAGTGACGCCGGATTGTGTGTAAAGCCGGTTCAACCAGATAAAGCTAGACGCGAAGTCTCCCGAACCAGTCAGGCCACGTTCGCGCAGCAGGCTTTGCAGGGTCTGCTCCGCAGGCGCCTCGTCGGTGAGACGGCGAAGCCGGTGGTTAACCGCGGCCCGCTGCGAGCGCCGGCGGGTGAGAGAGAGGTAGAATGCCTCACCGGCAAGGATGACGGAGGCGGCCGCAACTACGTAGATGAAATAGAGAAGCGTCTGTCCCGTCAGCATTACAGCGCCACCTGCGGATTGAACGCATCCTTGGCGAAATGAAGGCCAAGCGTCGCCGCCTCGGTGGCGAAGCGCGGGCGCACGCCGGTCGCCCGGAATTCGCCGAGGATAGCGCCGTCGGCGGCAACGTCGCGCCTGACATAATGATAGATCTCTTGGAGCTGGACGACATTGCCTTCCATGCCGGTGATCTCCGAAATCGAGATCACACGCCGGCCGCCGTCGGAAAGACGCTGCGTCTGCACGATGATATCGATGGCGGAAGCGATCTGTGCGCGAATGGAATCGTGCGACATAGGCATTCCCGCCATGCCGACCATCTGTTCCAGGCGCGATATGGCATCACGGGGGGTGTTGGCGTGGATAGTGGTCATCGAGCCTTCGTGGCCGGTATTCATGGCCTGCAGCATGTCGAAGGCTTCCTCGCCGCGCACTTCGCCGACGATGATGCGGTCGGGGCGCATGCGCAGCGCGTTCTTCACCAGTTCCCGCTGACGGATCTCGCCCTTGCCTTCGACATTGGGCGGGCGCGTCTCCAGCCGGCCGACATGCGGCTGCTGCAATTGCAGTTCCGCCGCATCCTCGATCGTGACCAGACGCTCCCTTGACGGGATGTAGCTGGACAATGCGTTGAGCAGTGTCGTCTTGCCGCTGCCGGTGCCGCCCGAAACCAGGATCGACTTGCGCGCCTGCACCGCAATCTTAAGCATGTCGATCATCGGCTGGCGAATCGAGTTGAACGCCATCAGGCGTTCCAGCGAATAGGGATTCTTCGAGAATTTGCGGATCGAGACCAGCGGGCCGTCGATCGAAACCGGCCGCACCGCTATGTTGACGCGCGAGCCGTCATCCAGGCGCGCATCCGCCATTGGCGATGACTCGTCCACCCGACGGCCGATATTCGAGACGATCTTGTTGATGATCCGCAGCAGATGCGCCTCGTCGCGGAAGCGGATCGCGGTTTGCTCTATGATGCCACGACGTTCGATGAAGACGCGCTCATGAGTGTTGATCATGATGTCGGTGATCGAGTCGTCCTTGAGCAGCGGCTCGATGGGGCCAAGACCCAGCATCTCGTCGGCGGTATCGCTGGTCAGTTGATCGAGCTCGCGAGCGTTCAAAGGCACGTTCCGGCCGCGCACGAATTCGCGCACGATCGGCCGAATCTCATTCAGGATCTCGTCCTTCGAAGCGTTTTCCAGTGCCGTCAGATTAAAACGGTCGATAAGATGGCGATGCAGTTCGACCTTGAGAGTCAGAAAGTCGTCACCCTGCGGTTCGGCATCCGTCGGGGCAGCCGAAGCAATTCCGTTTACAGCCGCGACAACGGTTGCGGGCTGAATCGCTCGCTGATCGCCCTGTCCTTTTATGAAGCGACCTAACATGCCGCCGAACCCCTGCTGATTTCCCCAAGGTCGAAACTAAGCGTTAACCACGGGAGGCACAAGCGGCCTGCAGGCCACAGTCCAGTATTACTTTCTACATAGTTAAGAACGGCGCCGGTTTTCGAAGGAACTATTTCGACCTTGCTCCACTCTCGCAGACCAAAGTCCTAGGACCTTTGCCGCAGCCAGGTTACTAAGGTCGCTAAACCATTAGATATAAATAATTATGTAGGATTTCTAATGCGACCACAACGAGACGCAGCCGTGGCCGAATTGTGAATGAATGGTTAAAATGACTTGAAAAATGAGGCGAATCAAGCCCTTGTCGAAATTGAGCGAGCTTCAAATCGAGTATTGAAAGGTTAACCTTCCGTTAATCCGTTTGACACTGCTTTTTCGCACGACCTAGGATTGAACGTGACGGGGGATGCTTGGGTATGGGGTTCATCCTTAGCTCTGTCTCGTCGGGTTCAAACCTCCAAAGGGAGAAATTGGCATGAAGAAGCTCATGACGATGGCCCGGCAGTTCCGCGACGATGAAAACGGCGCTGCTATGGTCGAATATTCGGTTCTGATCGGCATCATCACGGCGGCAGCTATCGCAATTATCCTTGCAGTTGCCACCTTCGTGCAGGGTGCATGGAGCACGCTCTGCAGCGCGCTGGCCAACTCGACGCCCGGCTGCACGATGCCGAGCTGATCTGCGAATACTAGCCAGGTCCGGGGATTCCCGGACTTGGCTCCCCAAAAGAAGAATTTTCGGGGCAGTAAGACTGCAGTGGGGTAGATGGATGCGCGCTAACACACTCGTTATGATCGTGCTCGCTGGTATATTCGGCGTTCTGGCAGTTGTACTTGTCAACATCTGGCTTGCGGGCCAGCGCAATGCCTTGGCACAATCCAACGGCGTGCAGGCTAGTTCAGTCGTGGTCGCGGCGGTGCCATTGAAATTCGGCGACGCGTTGAGTGCGGACAAGCTGCGCGAAATTGCGTGGCCGGCGGGAGCCGTGCCAGCGGGCGCCTTTAAGACGGTCAAGGATGCCTTAGCCGGCAATGGCGCAAGGCAGGCTTTGCAGACGATCAGCGTAAACGAGCCTATCCTGGCGACCAAAATTACCGGTGCGGGCCAGCGCGCCACACTTTCTGCCGTGCTCGACGAGGGCATGAAAGCGGTTTCCATCCGGGTCAACGACGTGCTTGGGGTGGCGGGCTTCGTCTTTCCCGGTGACCGTGTCGATGTACTGCTGAGCCGATCGGTTCGGGACAGTGACGGCGCCGATAAGAGTTTCGTCGACGTGTTGCTGCAGAGCGTCAAGGTGCTCGCCGTCGACCAGGTCGCGGACGCGACCAAGGACAACCCGACCGTCGTCAAAGCGGTGACTGTGGAGGTGAGCACGAAGGACGCCCAGAAGCTCACGCTGGCCGCAGGCGCCGGGCAATTGTCCTTGGCGTTGCGCCAGGCCGCAGGCAGCAAGGGCGAGATGAATGAAAGGGTCACGCTGGCGGATCTGACCGGCGACACGCCGGACGATGTCGCCAAGCGCCAGGCCGAGCTCGACAGGCAGGCTGCCGAGGAGGCGGCGCGCAAGCAAGCCGACGAGAAGATCGACGGCCTCGCCAAGGCGGTGGATCGGGTCGGCAGCCAGCTTGACCAGATGAGTAAGGCAAAACCCGTTTCGGTCGTGGCCGCCGCTCCCCAGGCTCAGCCGCAGGTTAAGGAAGTTATCAAATACGTCCAGCCGGAACCGCCAAAGCAAGCGACTGTCGGCGTGTTCCGTGGTATCAAGCTGGAGACATATGACGTGCCGCGACAAGACTGACGAGGGTCGGCGCGGCGGGCTGCCACAGGCAGCAAATTGGGGAGACGCGGAATGCAGGGGTTTTGGGTGAGGATAGCGGCGGCCGCGCTATCCGTTCTGGGTGTATCGGCGATCTCTGGCCATCCGGCTACCGCGGCTGACCGCTTCATCGACGTATCGAGCCCGTCGCTGCATCGCGTGTTCGTGCCCGTTTCCCAATCCGCCACGATCCAGGTGAACGCCACGCTGGGCGACATCGTCGTCGGCGACGAGAAGATCGCCGACGCGCAGCCGATGACCGACAAGACGCTTTACATCATCGGCAAGACCATCGGCACCACCACCGTCAATCTGTTCTCCGAGGACAAGCGCTCGCTTGGCACCATCCAAATCGAGGTCGGCCAGGATGTCAGTGACATGGCGGCCGCGATTCGCCAGGTGGCGCCAAGGGCCCGGATCGAGATCGGCTCGATCAACGGCAAGGTGCGCCTGAGCGGTCACGTCAAGGATGCCGCAACCCTGGCGCAAATCGTCGAGGTGACGCAGCAATATGGGCCTGACGCCATCATCAACGCCGTTACGATCGATGAGAGCGAGCAGGTTAATCTGTCGGTACGCATCCTTGAGGCCAAGCGCAATGCCGGCCGCGATCTTGGGGTGTCGTTCAAAAGTACGAACAGCAGGGGCACTACCCGGGTCGGGACAGGCATTGGCACCGTAGACAAGGACGGAGCCGAGTTGGGCGCGGGCGACTTGGTCACGGGCCTTCTGTCCAAAACCAACCCGTTCGCGGCGCTCATCACGCGCATTATCGATAGCAACATCAAGGTTGACCTGATCATCGAGGCGCTGGAGGCGAAAGGCGTCGTTCGTACGCTGGCCGAACCGAACCTCACCACGGTTTCCGGTGAAACGGCCAGCTTTAATGCCGGCGGCGAAGTGCCGGTGCGCAGCGTCAATGCGCAAGGCGAAGTCGAGATCGTCTTCAAGCAGTTCGGCGTCAATTTGAACTTCACGCCGATCGTGCTGGACGACGGCAAGATCCACATCAAGCTGGCTCCAGAAGTCAGCGACCTGACAGGCTTCACCGCCGCCGGCGACCCGATTTTCACCAACCGCAAGCTATCGACGGTGGTCGACCTGCGCGACGGCCAAAGCTTTGCGGTCGGCGGTCTGCTCTCCAGCAAGAACACCATACAGCAAGACCAGGTGCCGTGGCTCGGCCAGGTCCCGATCATCGGCGCGCTTTTCAAGAATTCGAGCACGGCGAAGGAAGAGACCGAGCTGGTCGTCATCGTGACGCCGCACCTGGTGCGGCCGGTGAAGCCTGGCGAGCAACTGGCGACGCCTTTCGACAAGACCAAGCCTGCCAACGACCCGGAGCTTATGCTGCTCGGCCAGCTCGAAGTCAACAAGGACATGATCCGCATGTACGAGCATGGCGACGGCGTCACCGGCCCTTATGGCCACATGCTGGATGTGAAATCGAAGGACAAGCTGGTCTATGTCAAGAAGTAAGCTCCTGCTCATCCTTCTCGGCACCAGCCTGCTCGCAGGCTGCGCGGCTGACTATCTGAACAATTACGACACGATAACGCTGGCTGCCGGCGACTCGCAGAAGGCCAATCAGCTGCTGCAGACTGTCGACCCGTACAACCCTGCTTCGAACAATACAAAGATCGAGGGCGACGGAGCGCGCTCCGTCGGAGTCGTGCAGAAATACAAGCTTCCGCCAAGTCGGTCGGCGCCGGCAACCAACATGACAGTCAATGTCGGGCCATCGGGCACGCCCAGCGGAGCGAACTAGAAAGAAGGATGCGGCGCGTCGGGCGCGCGAGGACGTCCGGCACGAATGGAGAGTAGGGTCATGTTGGGGACCATTCGTGAATTCTGGAACGATCAGCGCGGCATAGCGATGATCCTCGTTTCCATTATGCTGCCGGTGCTCATCGGTTTCGCATTGCTGGCTGTCGACATGAGCCGGGCTAACGGACTGCATAATGATCTCCAGAAAGGGGTCGACGCGCTGGCGCTTGCGGCTGCCGCGGAACTCGACGGCAATCCGGACGCAATCACTCGGGCCAACCGGGCCGTCGGAAATCTTATTGCCAACAGGACGCGGTTTTCGACACTAGGCGATCATAAGATCGCGTTGGCCGACGTGACTGTGGCGTATCTGACTGGCATCCCGGCGAGCGACAGCACCGCGCTGACAGCAGCCGGCGTAGATTCCAACGGCGTTAACTGGGCCAGCACCGATCCGAAACTTGTAAAATTCGCCGAAGTCACCGTGAACGCCTCCGGTACTACAACGGATGGCGCCGGCGCTTTCGAGTCGCTTTTTCCGGTCAACTTTTCCAACATAAGCAGGATGGACATGCGGCCGCAGGCCGTGGCGGGATTCACAAACGCGCTCTGCCAGTTCACGCCGATGTTCATCTGCAATCCGTATACGTCCCTTGGCGCGCTTCAGACAGCCGTTTCGGGGACAAGCAAGCCGATGATCCTGCTCAAGGAGCAGACCGGCGGGAACAACGCCCAATATCTGCCCGGCAATTACGGGTTCCTGTCCTCGCCGGAGGGCGACAAATCCACGGCAACCCTTACCGAAATGTTCGCCGTGACAAACCCACCGGCTTGTTATGGTCAAAACGGCGTTACAACGCGCCCAGGCAACATTCCGCCCGTCGATGCCGGCATCAACACTCGCTTCGATCTCTACGACAACAGCGGGCCTTACAAGACCGATCCGACCCTCAACCCGCCAGCGCCCAACGTCCGCAAAGGCATGGTCGTCTCGAATCCCGGTAAGAAGAATTGCGCCTATGCCGCGCCGGACAGCAATCAGGCCAGCAAATACATGGCGCTCCCACATGACACCGGCTGCTGTGCGCAGGCCGGCGTGCCCGGCAGCGGTCTATGGAACTTCTCCGGTTATTGGAGCGTCAATCACGGCAATGCGAGCACTTCCGGAGTTCTAACCGCGTGTGGCGCAAATCCCAGCCGTTACTGCGTCTACAAATACGAGATCAACAATCCGACGCTGAAAAGCGGGCAGGAGAAGACTGCCCCAGAGTGCAACACGACGACTCAGGGTGCCGACAGGCGACTCCTCTACGTCGCCATTGTCGACTGCGTTAACAATAACGTCAAAGGCGGCAATCAGACATTACCGGTGCAGGCTTTCGCCAGCATGTTCGTCACCGAACCGGCGGGAGGGCCACCCGACGCCAACATATACGCCGAGTTCGAGGATATCAGCACCTCTGTTGGCCAAGGCACGCTGAAAAAACTCCAGCGCAACGAAGCGCAGCTTTACCGGTAGAGCCATGCTGACCGCGCTCAGACAAATCCTCCACCAGTTCAAGCGCGACGACGATGGCGCCATCTTGGTCGAGATGACTCTTGTGACCCCTTTTGTGTTGCTGTTGTCGGCCGGCGTCTTTGAGTTCGGGAACATACTGAACACACGCATGCTACTCGACGCCGGCGTCAGGGACGCGGCTCGCTATATGGCGCGTTGCAGCAGCGATTGGAACACTTGTTCGGGATTGGCAAAAAACCTCGCGGTGCAGGGAGCCGTGACCGGCGGCAGCGCAAGGGTCACGGGGTGGACCGTCAACCAAGTTACCATCATCCCAGCATTATCCACTCCAGCAATCGACCTCGCTACCGGTACCGAACTTTACCTTAGCAGCACTGCCAATGTCGTTGTCGTAGAGGTCAGCACGTCATACCCCTACACTGGCGTCGGGCTGTGGTCCTATCTCGGCTTCGGTCAACTCAACCTGACCGTAGCCCATCAGGAGCGCGTCCTCGGATGGTGAAGCTGCGCCGGAAATTCTGGGCGGCAGATTCCGGTGCCGCGATGGTCGAAGCGGCGATAGTCATGCCGCTGCTGCTGACCCTTTTGCTCGGCTTCGTCGACTTCGGCTATGCCTTCTACCAATGGAACGCGGCCAACAAAGCCGTGCAGGCTGGAGCAAGGCTGGCGCAGATTTCCAGTCCAGTCGCCAGCGGGCTGGCCCTCGAGGCAAAGACACCCAGCAACTCGCTCGATGTCGGCGCCGCTGTCCCGGCCAACACCTATAATTACATCTGCTCCGCCAATACCGCGGGAACAGTCTCGTGCACCTGCGGAACGGGTGCGACCTGCCAGGATCTCACTGCAAGTCAGGCTGCCTTCGACTTCATTTTCAACGGCAGCGCCGGCCGGGCTGGAATGCATTCATACCTGCCGATGCTGACGAAGTCCCAGGTCCGGATTCAGTATCAGGCTTCCGGCCTTGGCTACTGGACCCGCCCCAATGGCCCCGTCCCGACCATCACCGTCAGCATCGTCAATCATCAATTCCAATTCTTTTTCCTGGCCGGGTTGCTCGGGTTCAACAACATCACCATGCCCTCCATGCTGAGCACGGTCACGGGCGAAGATCTAAAGAGCACCTATCCATGAACGCCATCGACACAAGAGTTCTCCCGACCAAGCGCAAGCAGGTGGCGCTGTTTTCCGCCGATGCCAATTTCAAGCGCGACGTCACCACGCGGCTCGACGCGCTGGCGATCTATGACGTCAGGATCTCGGACGCGGCGGAGTTCCTGAAGGGGCCGCCTGCCGACAGCCGGCCCGGCATCATCATCCTCGATCTCGGCAATGGCGAGCTGCTCGGCAATCCGGCGATCGTCGAGGCGCGTGCGGCCTGGGCCGCGGTGCCGCTGATCGCGATCTCCGACGAGCTCACCTCCGAGCAGACGCGCGTCCTGGTGCGCATGAACGCGTCCGACTGGCTGCACAAGCCGCTCGACGCCAAGGAGCTGCTCAACGCCGTCACCTTCCACGACACTGGCAGCCAGGGCACCAAGAGCCGTATCATCACCTTCATCGCCGCCAGCGGCGGCGCCGGCGCCACCACGCTGGCGATCTCGGCGGCGGAGCACCTTGCCTCGAAATCGGCCGAGCGGGCGGCCTCGACCTGCCTCGTCGACCTCGATTTCCAGAGCGCCAATTGCGGCGCCTATCTCAACCAGTTCAATCAGTTCGACCTCTCCGGCATCATCGGCCAGCCCGATCGGCTCGACGTCGAGCTCATGGACGTCATCAAGCTGTCGCGGCCGTCCGGCCTCACGCTCTATTCCTTCGAGCGGCCGCAATTGCCGTTCGAGCCGCACGGTTCCGACTTCGTCTTCAGGCTGCTCGATCTCGTCGCCTACCGCTTCGACGACATCGTCATCGACCTGCCCAACATCGAGACGCCGTGGCACGATTCGGTGCTGCGCACGAGCGACGAGATCTTCATCGTCTTCGAGCTCAACGTCGCTTCGCTCAGGCAAGGCAAGCGACTCTACAAGAAGATCCGCGAGTTGCGCGGCAACAAGGTCAGCATCACGCTGGTCGCCAACAAGCACAAGCGCAAATGGTTCGGCAACCACTTCTCGCGCAGCGAGCTGGAGAAGATCTTCAAGGCGCCGAACATCAAGTCCCTGGCGCTGGACAACGCGCTCTTGGCCGACGCGCTGAACCGCGCCATCCTGCCCTCCGAGGTGGACGGGCGCGCACGCTTCAACAAGGACTTGAAACGCATGCTCAAGGAGCGGCTGGACAATGCCCAGCGCTAGAGCAATTCCAGGAAAAGTGCGAAGCGGTTTTCCGTCCGGAATTGCGGCAAAGCAAGTGCGTCGCACCGCCACGCATTTTGCGGCCGCTTGCCTGATCGGCATGGCGTCGATATCGGCCTGCGGTTTGGCGGAGGCCGGATCCGGGCTGCCGCCGCTGCCGGCGATGGGCCCCAGCCTGCGCAAGGCGGTCGCCTTCCACACCGGCGAACAGCCGGGCACGATCGTCATCCGCAAAAGCGAGAAGGCGCTCTATCTGGTGACGAGCCAGGGCCAGGCGCTGCGCTATCAGATCAGCGTCGGCCGCGACGGCTTCGGCTGGACCGGAACGGTCAAGGTCGCCTCCAAGACCGAATGGCCGGAATGGCGCCCGCCCAAGGAAATGCGCGCGCGCCGACCCGAACTGCCGGCAATGGTGCCGGCCGGACCCTACAATCCGCTTGGCGCCAGGGCGCTTTATCTGTCGCGCGACGGGCGCGACACGCTCTATCGCATCCATGGCACCAACGATCCCAAGGGCGTCGGTTTCGACGGCACGTCCGGATGCTTCCGGCTGACGAACACCGATGTGATCGATCTCTTCAAGCGCGTCGCGGTGGGCGCAAAGGTGGTGGTTGAATGACAATGATCAGCGAGCCGGACGTTCCGGCAATCGAACTCGGTCTGAGGGAAGTCGCTCCGGGAAAGCCCAGCCGGGCCAAACTGATCGGCGTGTTCGTGGTTGGCGCCGCGCTCATCACCTTCGTCAACGTGACGGCCGCCGTCTATCTCTATCGAGGCGTCAACGACCTCAAGACGATGGAGGCGCGGCTGGAACAGCTCGGCCAGTTCGAGCAGCGCATCGGCGCCCGCATCGACACCGTCAACAACGGTTTCCAGAGCCGGTTCGAGACGCTGGACCGCCAGCTGCAGGCAAATTTCGGCCAGATCAACGGCAACATCGCCAAGCTGGAGCAGGGCCAGCCCGTCGCGGCAAGCGAGCCAGCGCCGGGGGCAGTCGAGCCGGTCCTGCTCGACAACACAACGGTGGCGGATGCCTCAGCGGCCGACGTAAGCGGAGGCGATGCCGCAAACGCACAGCCCTCATTCAAGCGCAAGGTCGCGCCTCCAGGCCCCAACCCCTCCTACCAGCGCATCCAGCAGCCCGACGGCAAGGTCTATTACAAGAAGATCAACTGAGCCCGCGGGCCATCCGGCTGCTTGAGCCGAGACCGGCGGATTACAGATCGCGCTGCAGCGAAAGCATGCGCACCGTGCGGGCTTCGGCGCGCGCCCTGGCCTCGCGCAGGAAAGCGACATGGCAGTACGCGCAGGCGGCGAGACCGAGACACAGCACCAGGCAGTTCTTCAAGCTGAAGTCGAGCATAAGTGAAAAGTGCCAGCCGTTCGGTACGGTGAAGGCGGCGATCGTGCTTGCCGTCTCCGCATGGCTGCTGAGCGCCATCATCTTGCCCGCAAAGAGCAGCGCGGCATGATTGGCGAGGAAGAATCCGGCGGACCTTTTTGCCTGGCAAATCATCCAGCAGGCGCCTGCCGCGAAGACGATAATGGCCGCATCGAGCGCCATCGACCCGCCGAGATAGACGTGCGCCTGCTGCCAGAACATGGTCGAGAACGGGCGCAGTTCGAGCCAGGCGTGCCACACGGCGGGGCTGGCCGGGTAGAAACCGAGCAGCAGCGCCGCCACCCGCTCCGCCGCCAGCAGCAGCAGCATCAGGGCCGGAAAGGCAAAAAGCAGTATCGGCTTGCGCATCATGTCATCCCCTCGACATCCGATGACCGATTCTACGCCGCATTGGTTGCTCGACACTTAACGCAACGCCTTGCTTTTCAAGGAATGTCGCTCATGTCTAATGTGTGATCCGGTTCAATGGGGTGGCGCCGTGTCGACAGGAGCTAACGGGTTGGGCCCGGGTGGCAGCATCGACAGTCGCCGCTATCCCGCGAGGTTCCGCGCGTGAGCCAGGCGAATCCGCCTGGACGTCCGCTGCTGGCGTCGGCGCTCGGCGGCCTCGGGCTGCTCGCAGGCATGGTGCTGATCGCCGAGGGCGGGCGCCGGCTGCCGCCCGATCCGCCGTCGATCGCACCGGCTCAGGGCGCCGGTCATCTGAACGCGGCTTCCCATGCCCCTCTGCATGACGCGCGGCCGGGCCGGTCGGCGCGCAGGATCGCCGAGGATCTCATTGCGCCGCCGCCGCTCGACCCCTCAGGGATCGAGCGCACGGAGCCGCGTCCACCGCTTGGCGAGCTCGGGCTTGCGCCGCGACCAAAGACACCGATGCCGCGGGATTGGCGCGAGACGCTGCTTTTCCGTCCGGTCGCGACCTCCTCGGCGGTCTTCGAAGCGATGGGACGAACGGTCGCCATCAGCGGGACGGTCGACATAGACCCAGACAGGACCTGCATGTTCGACCATACCGCATGGCCCTGCGGCCAGCGGGCGCGGGCAGCCTTCAACGCCTGGCTGCGCGGCCGGGCGCTGAAATGCTTCCTGCCGCCAGATGCCGACCGTTTCGCCATCGCGGCGCCCTGCGCGCTCGGCAAGCAGGATGTCGGCGCCTGGCTGGTTTCCAACGGCTGGGCGATGGCCGTTCCGACCGGCATTTACGGCAAGGCGGAGATGGTGGCGAGAAACGCCCGGATGGGCATTTTCGGCCCACCGCAATAACGCGATAGCGTGAAAGTCGGTGGCCGGTTCCGTCCCGGACCCTGCGTGAAAGCAGAATGGCCAGAGCTGTTCAGCAATTCTAAAACCTGCACTGTTCCACCGACCGGGCTGGCCATCAATGGGCGCCGCCGGCCGCGATATCCTTTGTGCTGGACCCAGCGCTTGCCATGGAGAAGATGCCGACTTGCATCAAATTGTACGCTTCGTGAAACCGAAATTGCAACGGACCTCCTGTAAGCCATTGCGTCGAACAGGAGATCGGCCCTTGACCGCGAAAACACCGACCGCGCCTATTCAGACGTGGAGGCACCTCATCTTGCTGGCCGTACTTGGCACCGCCGCCTGCGTCGGCCTTTCGCTCGCGCTGAACTACCTGATGCTTTTCAGCGACAGCCTCACGCCATTCGGCCGCGGGGCCGTTACGGCAATCGTCGTGCCGATCGTCATCGGTCTGCCGCTGTTTGCCGTGCTCGGCTGGCAACAGATCGAGATCCGCCGCTACCGGCAGGAACTCACCAAATCCGGCACCTATGACCAGCTGACCGGCTGCCTTAACGGCAAGGTGTTCACCTCGATGGTCGACAGGAGGGCGGCGAGACCGGTCGGTCCGCGCTCGGGCGCCTTTCTGGTCATCCATCCGGAACACCTGGCCTCGATCAACCTGCGTTTTGGTCTCGAATGGGGCGACGAGGCCTTGCGGCTGATCGCATCTGCCATCCGATCCGCAGTGCGCAAGGACGATCTGATCGGCCGGATCGGAACCTCAATGTTCGGCGTCTTCCTGCCGGGCGCTAGCGAAGAGGACGCCAAGGACGTTGGCGAGCGCATTCGCGGCACGGTCGGCGAGATCTATTTCGCGCCGAAAGGCGACAAGGACGTGCTTGCGATCAGTGTCGGCGGCGTCATTTTCGAGCGTGAGCTGGATTTCGAGGACATGTTCCGCTTCGCTGAGGAAGGCATGGCCGAGGCCCCGGACGAAGCCGGCCTGCGGCTATCGCATGTCACCAACTGAGCTGCAACACCGGAGCTATGAACTGCGGAGTTCAGTTCGGCCGCTACGCCTGTCTCTCCGCGGTTCCCTCTAGAGGTGTCGGTAGCTAATCAGTTGTGGGGTTCGGTAGCGCATCATTTGTCGGCTCCAGTTTTGCGTCGAAGCGGAACACTTGGTCAGCCCGACCACGCTCAGCTTGCGGGCGATGAAGTCGGCTCCTAGGCACTTCAAACTTAGATCACGCGCGCAGACAATTTGCTGCTCCCGGGGCTTCTTCCAATTCCAAAGCGGCAACGAGCTTCGCGGCCTCCTTCCAATGCAGCGCCACGTCCGCACGCGTATTAGCGCGGTCCGGTCGATAGGCTGGCAGATCGCCCGCAAGTGCCTTGAGGTCGCGCAATACGGACGCAATGTGCGGCCATGGGAAATCCGTCGGATCGCCGATGTCCCGGTCGGCGCCAACAATCATGTCCAGCTTTGCGATGATCCCAGCGAGCGACAGGGCAGCAACACTTGGGATAGCATCCTGAAATTTGAGTGCCTCGGTCATGGCAAACACCTCTGCCTCGTGAGCCGCCGCATATTCGGCGCTTGCCTCCGACGCGGCCACCGACATCCGCCAAGACGCGGATTCGCCTGAGATCAATACCGGAATTCCGGTATCGGCCATCATTCGTGCCTCCAAACGCTGCTGCACCCGACACAATAGTAAAGAGACGTATCGAGCTTGATGCCACCCGGCCCAGAGGCTCAAAGCGGGGTCCATTTCTGCCCCTGCCGGCGCGTTGCGCTTGCGGCCTTGCTGGCCGATGACGAAAGGCAAACTCGTGGTATTGTCGGAATCAGCCATGATCCGAGCTCCAGTCAGCTTGGGATGTGGTCAGGCCGGGCGACGTGTTGAAGGCACGTCGTTCGGCTGCGGGTAGTGACCACCTACGTACATACCGTACATTACGGATATTGAGATTGTCAAATACACCGAACCCATCGGAAGTAAAAAATGAGCGTTTCGAGTTGCGCCTGTCGGGCGACTTGCTAACCCGGATTGACGAATGGCGTCGCAAACAACCGGACTTGCCTACTCGATCGGAGGCGATTCGTCGGTTGGTGGAAATGAGCTTGGACCGGAAGTGATTGGAGGGCCGATGCGAAAATTGCCGGCCACGGCGGACACGCACCGACTCCCCATTCATCCGTGTTGGGCTAAACCGTCGGACCTACCTTGGCCGGATCGCAGTTCTTCGGGTGGACGAACATCCGTTAAGACTAATCAACCTCCCCCTAGCGAGTGCGCTCTTAAACGGCGCCCGAGCGAACAGCTAATTTACCTAGTCGGTATCTTTCCAAACGATGACGCCATCATCCGCACGGTCGGCGCCTCCTCCTCGAACAGAACGACCAATGGGCCGTGCAGTTGCCCGTGAGTGAACCTCGGAAAGCGTCGGCCAGTTGAGCGATGATCCGCTCAACTGATAACCTTCGTATGCGAAGTTGATGACGAAGAGCAGCGCCACATTCGCGAGGGCTTGAGCGAGGAAGGGCTCGCGATCTTCGACATTCTGACCAAGCCCGAACCGAAGCTGACCGAGACCCAGGGAGATTGAAGTGAAGAAACTGGCGCGCGAACTGCTCGCCAAAAAACGAGAAGCTCGTTCTCGACTGGCGGTCCAAGGAAACTGCAAAGGCAGGCGTGCGGCAGACAATCGGGGAGGAGTTCGACGCTCACCTGCCCGATGCCTACGATCGCAAGCTGTTCGAGGAAAGGTGCAGCGCACCTATCATTTCGTGTTCGAGCGGATGGGAGCGGCCGCCGAACGCGCAACGCAGTAGACCGGCAATAGCGTTCGCCGCTCACGCAGCCTTCGATTTGCCTTTTCGGCGCTCGCGCTGGGCTTGAGCCGGGACGGCTTCGTTCGACGGCCTCCAAGTCGTCTCCTTGAGCGACAGCTTCTTGATCTCCCTCGCAAGGGCACTGGGCCGCCAATCGTCGTACCCTTCGCGCGCATCCTCGGCGCCACTGCCAAGCATGAAGTCACGATGCTGCCCTGAAATGGGACGAGGTCGGTGAGCAGGCATAATTCCTAACAACTGGAGCGATATTAGGGCTGCTCTAAAAGCAGAACGTTTCCGCTCATTTCGAGAACGAAAAAGCCCATCGCGGCTAGTAAGCGTAAGCGATGGGCTTTCTGCGATTGGCCGAGCGGTGTCTATTGACGCGCTGATCTGGACAGGCTCCATCGGGTGTTTGACCGCTTGTGCGATGAACGCCGGCTGGCCAAAAAAGATCGGGACCAGCGCGAATTCCTGGCTATGGAAGTCCTTCAAGTTTTCGATGACGGAACGAGAGATGGAGCGGACCTTTTGCGGTCGGTTTCCAAGCGGCGAAGGGCCTAAAGCGCAGCCGGCTTTGCCAAATACATATCGCCTACCCTGCTAATTCCTGGTTGAGGTTGCAGAGCACTGTCCCCTCAGTTGGCTCCGTCGGCAGGGCGCGGCTGCCATTGGATGCTGACCTCCAAGTGCGGCCTCGTCGAGCCCACGTGGGCCCACTTAATCAGCTGCATGGTCGTCCTGGGATGGAAATCGGCGGCAAACGACGGTGAATAGCTATTTCGAATTCGAAGAGAACCAGCGAAACTTTGCGAATGTCCAAGTTGCTCAACCATTGCAGTCCTATATGTCGCGGGCATCCTCAGCGCGACGAGCTTGATCACTCTGACAATCCCGCGCCTCCATCCTGCAGCGGCCGGGCCGCCAGGTGCGACGTCTCGGGCGCATCCTGGATATGCAGGCCGAAATCGACATGGTCGCGGCCCGGCTCAGGGATTCGTTCACTGAGTTTTTCAGACCAGAGAAGTGAGTTGAGAAGGAGATATGCGCGATGACGGCCGCCCAGCTTTCGAATGGGATGCACCTTGCCCTCTGTCTTCGCGAGGTTCGGACTCGACTGGGTGTCACCCAAAAAGCTTTGGCGAAAGATATGAGAACGACCCCTCAGATCGTGTCCCGATGGGAAACAGGAAAAGAGCCCCTGAATACTGAGCAGGCGAAGGATCTCTGCGTGGCTTTAAACTGCACAACGGATCAGTTGTTTGGCCAGAAGAAACCTACTGATCATGAACTCGATAATTATTCACCAATCTCTGGTGCCAACATACGATACGGCACTTTCAAGATAAACACGACGATTGGAATACGCAAATATCCAATCACCGAGCACGCTCGTGCCCTGATTTTATGCCAATTAAGATTACTTTGTAATATTCGCGCACAACATAATAATATAAGATGGATGCATTGCCTAAGCCTCGATAACAAGATGGTTATCGTTAATCCGAAGCACATCCACTCCGTCGAGCTGATTGGGGACGACGTGATAGCAATGCCACAATATTATCGGACCGAACTGTATCGAGCGCTCGATGACTTGGATGAAGCCAACGTTCCTGAAAAAATCAGAAACGAATGCGAGGCTATCATCGCAGAGATCGGCGAGGAAGAGGCCATGCGGATGGTTTCTTATGTTCGTGTCACTTACGACAATGGAGAGGATGAGTGGAATTTTCTAGATATCGGAAGCGCCGCCACTTTGTTCGGATTGGAAGCTGCGACTTTTGACGTTCCCACACGCACTTTCGCTGAAGTTGAGGAGGAGGGCTACTACCGTGCGCGATACGCCAACCTTGACCATGTCGCAGTAATGGAAGTCCCGAGCGACCGTTACCGCAAACTGACCCGCAATCGACCAAGCGCACGTCGACTAAGGATGACGCCCCAGTCCGATTTTTCAAGCTGAGACGGCGATAAACTGGTGCTGCGAGAGAGGATTGAACTCTCGACCTCTCCCTTACCAAGGGAGTGCTCTACCACTGAGCTACCGCAGCCTATGATGGCGGCGCTTCTGCCATATCGAACCGGCAAGCGCAAGGCCAAGAAAAACCCAAAGCGTCGCATATGATTCCTGGCCGCCATTCCGCAGTTTAAAGCGGCATGCGCGGCTGATCCACAGCGTGAAACCCGCCTGACGGCCGGCTTTCATGACAAGCCCGCGTTAAAATGCTAGCCATTGCGGAATCGCGGCCGGCTGACCGCCGGTCAGGGATGGACGATGAACGACAAGGCAAATCCACCGAAAAAGAGTGACGGCGAGCGTAAGGACCGGCTGGCCGAGGCGTTGCGCGCCAATCTGCAGAAGCGCAAGGCGCAGGCGCGCTCGCGCCGGGTTGGCGACGTTGACAAGCAACGCGCGGGCGACATTGGCAAGCAACGCGCCGGCAGTGCCGACGAAAGGCCGGAGGGGTTGCCGGCTGCTGGAAAAATGCACAAAGGCTGACCAAAACAGCCATACTGGCCGGCCACAGTTGGCCGGGCTTGTTGGTAAGGAGTCGGGGAAATCCTATTTCTTGAACCAAGCCGGCCAATGGTCTAAGCCGGGCGCATCAACCGATTGAAACCGGCCTGTTCTGGCCGAGGGGACGTTTTCTTATGGATCGCATCAGAATTGTCGGCGGCAATAAGCTTGCCGGCACCATTCCGATTTCGGGCGCCAAGAACGCGGCATTGCCGCTGATGATCGCCTCGCTTCTCACCGACGACACGCTGACGCTCGAAAACGTGCCGCATCTGGCAGATGTCGAGCAGCTGATCCGCATCCTCGGCAATCACGGCGTCGATTATTCCGTCAACGGCCGGCGCGAAAAGCAACAGGAAGGCTATTCGCGCACGATCAATTTTTCCGCCCGCAACATCGTCGACACCACCGCGCCTTATGAGCTGGTCTCGAAGATGCGCGCTTCCTTCTGGGTAGTCGGGCCGTTGCTTGCCCGCATGGGCGAAGCCAAGGTGTCGCTGCCCGGCGGCTGCGCCATCGGCACGCGTCCGGTCGACCTGTTCCTCGAGGGCCTGCAGGTTCTGGGCGCAGAGCTCGATGTCGACAATGGCTATGTGATCGCCAAGACCAAGAACGGTCGCCTGATCGGCAATCGCTACGTATTTCCGAAAGTCTCGGTCGGCGCCACCCATGTGCTGATGATGGCGGCCTCGCTCGCCAAGGGCGAGACCGTGCTGGAAAATGCCGCGCGCGAGCCGGAGATCGTCAATCTCGCCGAGTGCCTGATCGCCATGGGCGCCAAGATACACGGCGCCGGCACATCGACCATCACCATCCACGGCGTCGAGGCGCTGTCCGGCGCCCGCGTGCGCGTCATTCCGGACCGCATCGAGACCGGCACCTATGCCATGGCCGTGGCGATGACGGGCGGCGACGTGATGCTGCACGGCGCCCGGCCCGATCTGTTGCAGACCGCGCTCGACGTGCTTGTCGAGACCGGCGCCGAGATCACGCCGACCAATGAAGGCATCCGCGTCAAGCGCAACGGCGCCGGCATTGCGCCGGTCGACGTGGCCACCGCCCCGTTCCCCGCCTTCCCGACCGACCTGCAGGCGCAATTCATGGGCCTGATGACGATGGCCAAGGGCAAGTCGCGCATCACCGAGACGATTTTCGAGAACCGCTTCATGCATGTGCAGGAGCTCGCACGCCTCGGCGCCCACATCACGCTTTCCGGCCAGACGGCGATCGTCGACGGGGTTTCCAAGCTGAAGGGCGCGCCCGTGATGGCGACCGACCTGCGCGCCTCGGTGTCGCTGGTGATCGCCGGCCTTGCCGCCGAGGGCGAGACCACGGTCAACCGCGTCTATCACCTCGACCGCGGCTTCGAGCGGCTGGAAGAAAAGCTTTCCGGCTGCGGCGCGGTGATCGAGCGGATTTCGGGCTGATACGCGCGAAGCGGGTGCACCAAAGTAAGTCTCGCGCGCGTTGGGGCCAATTTTTTGAAGCTGGCGCCGCCCCTCATCTGCCTGCCGGCATCTTCTCCCTGTAAACGGGGAGAAGGGCTGTCCGCGCCCTTGGCGCCTTTGCTGCAACGTTCGCGATTGGCGAAATCCTCGGCGAAGGCCTTCCTTCTCGCCGTCACCATACGCGGAGAAGTGCCCGGCAGGGCGATGAGGGGCGGCGCGGACCTGACGTGATTGCCCTTGGCCGGATCCGTGCCGAGGTTGCACGGACCGGAAAGACCGCATAACAGAGGCTGAAACCAACCTTCAGGTGCGCATTCGGCATGGCAGTTCTCAAGCTCATCGCGCTCGACGAACAGGATCTGAGCATCGTCTCGGCGCACGTCCAGGACGCCGTGATGAAGGTCTCCGACCTGGAATATCTGCCGGCGGCCAAGCGCTTCGTGCTGACGATGAACCGCTTCGTCTGGGAAGCGAAGTCCGGCCTGTTGCGCCAGCACAATGAACGGCGCCAGAGCGTCCTGCATTTCGATCGCGTGCTCGGCGCCAAGACCAGCGGCATTCAACGCGACAAGCCGGCCGAGGTGCTGTCGCTGCTGGCGATCAGCTTCATCGCCATCAGCAAACCGGCAGGCATCGTCGAACTGGTGTTTTCGGGCGGCGGCACCATCATGCTCGACGTCGAATGCGTCGAGGCACGGCTTGCCGATGTCGGCGGCGCCTGGGAAGCCACCTCGCGACCCGTGCACAGAGGCTAAAAGCGCAATGGCGATTACGCTCCGACAGCAGGACGCCGATTTCGAACAGCGTTTTTCGGCCTTCCTCACCACCAAGCGCGAGGTGTCGGCCGACGTCGAGGCCGTGGTGCGCGGCATCATCGAGCGCGTGCGCGCCGAGGGTGACAAGGCGCTTATCGATTACACGCTGAAGTTCGACAAGGCCGATCTCAGCGCGCTCGGCATCGCCGTCTCGAAGGACGACATCGCCAAGGCCTATGAGGCAGCCGATCCGGCGACCGTCGAGGCGCTCAAATTCGCGCGTGAGCGTATCCATTCGCATCACGAGCGGCAGAAGCCCAAGGACGACCGCTATACGGATGCCGCCGGGGTCGAGCTCGGCTCGCGCTGGACGGCGATCGAAGCGGTCGGCCTTTACGTGCCGGGCGGCACGGCCAGCTATCCGAGCTCGGTGCTGATGAACGCCGTGCCTGCCAAAGTCGCCGGCGTCGAGCGCATCGCCATTGTCGTGCCGGCCTCGGGCGGCGGCGTCAATCCGCTGGTGCTGGTGGCCGCCGACCTTGCCGGCGTTTCGGAGATCTACCGCGTCGGCGGCGCGCAGGCGGTTGCAGCACTTGCCTACGGCACCGAGACGATCAGGCCCGTCGCCAAGATCGTGGGGCCGGGAAATGCCTATGTCGCGGCCGCCAAGCGCCAGGTTTTCGGCACCGTCGGCATCGACATGATCGCCGGGCCGTCGGAAGTTCTGGTGGTGGCCGACGCCGACAACGATCCGGACTGGATCGCGGCCGACCTTCTGGCGCAGGCCGAGCACGACATATCGGCGCAGTCGATCCTGATCACCGACAGCGCCGAATTCGGCAAGGCGGTGGAGCAGGCGGTCGAACGCCAGCTCAAGGTGCTGCCGCGCGCCGAGACGGCGGCCGCGAGCTGGCGCGACTTCGGCGCGGTTATCCTGGTGCCGACGCTGGAAGCCTCGCTGCCGCTGGTCGACAGGATCGCGGCCGAGCATGTCGAGCTCGCTTTCGACGATGCCGAGGGCTTTCTTTCGAGGATGCGCAACGCCGGCGCCGTGTTCATCGGTCGCCATACACCGGAGGTCATCGGCGACTATGTCGGCGGCTCCAACCACGTCCTGCCGACGGCACGCTCGGCGCGTTTCTCGTCGGGTCTGTCCGTGCTCGATTTCGTCAAGCGCACCTCGATCCTGAAGCTCGGGCCGGATCAGCTCAAGACGCTGGCGCCGGCCGCGATCGCGCTCGCCAAGGCGGAAGGCCTCGATGCCCATGCCCGCTCCGTCGAGATCAGGTTGAACATGTAGCGATGTCTGGCCACAACCAAACCCGTGACAGGCTGATCGACGTCGAGCTCGACGAATCGATCGGGCGTTCGACGCCCGACGTCGAGCACGAGCGGGCCGTGGCGATCTTCGACCTCATCGAGGAGAACAGTTTTCGGCCGGTCAATGATGGCGGCGCCGGTCCATACAGGCTGAAGCTTTCGCTGGCCGAGCAGCGCCTGGTCTTCGCCGTCAGCCGCGAGAACGACGCGGAGGTGGTCACCCACATCCTGTCGCTGACGCCGCTGCGGCGCATCGTCAAGGACTATTACCTGATCTGCGAAAGCTATTACGAGGCGATCCGCTCCTCGACGCCCAGCCATATCGAGGCGATCGACATGGGCCGGCGCGGCCTGCACAACGAGGGCTCGCAAACGCTGATGGACCGGCTCGCCGGCAAGATCGAGATCGACTTCGACACGGCGCGCCGGCTGTTCACGCTGGTCTGCGTGCTGCACTGGCGGGGCTAGATCAGGATGACGTTTCGTTGAATCGCCATCCTGATCTAACTCTTTGTTGGAGCATGATCTTCTCCGAAAACCGGCTCCCACTTTTTGCGTGCGCTGACCTCCGGTTCGGGACCATGCTCTAGTGCTGGCCGCCCTGCCGCATTCGATCCTGTTCCTGTGCGGCATGAACGCCGTGCGCTCGCCGATCGCGGAACAGTTGGCGCGCCGCATGCTTCCCGCCACCACCTTCGTCGCTTCGGCCGGCGTGCGCGCCGGCGAGCGGGACCCGTTCGTCGACGCGGTGTTGGCCGAAGAGGGCCTGTCGCTCGGCGAGCGCCAGCCCAGGACATTGGACGAGCTGGAAGACGACTATTTCGATCTGATCGTCACGCTGGCGCCTGAAGCGCACCACGCGGCGCTCGAGCTCACCCGATCGCTGGCAGTCGAGGTCGAATATTGGCCGATGCCCGACCCGACCGACACCGGCGGCACGCGCGAGCACATCATGGCCGCCTATCGCGACGTGCGCGAGCGGCTGAAAGCGCGCATAAGCCGACGTTTTGCGGCACCAGGGGCTGAAAGCGCCCCGGATTAAGCTTGTTCACAAGCGGACGATTATCATATAGGTTCCGCGCAAATTCCGGTTGGAGTCGGAAATCATCCGACTCCAGATCAAGAGTAGAGCATGATGTCGTCCGAAAACCGCTTCACACTTTTCGGCATCATGCTCTAGGCGCCGGAACGCCCATCCAAGCAAAGGTATCGAATGCCGAAGGAAGAAGTCCTCGAGTTTCCAGGTGTGGTCACCGAACTGCTGCCCAATGCGATGTTCCGGGTGAAGCTCGAAAACGAACACGAAATCATCGCCCACACGGCCGGCCGCATGCGCAAGAACCGCATCCGCGTGCTGACCGGCGACAAGGTCCTGGTCGAGATGACGCCTTACGACCTGACCAAGGGCCGCATCACCTACCGTTTCAAGTAACAGCCTGGCGCCGACCGCGATGAGCATCCTGCAGAAGCTCGTGCTTGCCTCGGGTTCGCCGCGCCGCATCGAACTGTTGCAGCAGGCCGGCATCGAGCCGGACCGGGTGCTGCCCGCCGATGTCGACGAGACGCCGCTGCGCGCCGAGCATCCGCGCTCGCTGGCCAAGCGCCTTTGCAAGGACAAGGCCGAGAAGGCGCTGGCCTCGCTGAAGAGCGAGGAGGACTATGCGCCCGCCTTCATCCTCGCCGCCGACACGGTGGTGGCGGTCGGGCGGCGTATCCTGCCCAAGGCCGAGACGATCGACGACGCCATCAACTGCCTCGGCCTGCTTTCCGGCCGCTCGCACCGTGTCTATTCCGGCATCTGCCTGATCACGCCCGGCGGCAAGCTGCGCCAGCGGCTGGTGGAGACAAGGGTGCGCTTCAAGCGGCTGCCGCGCGAGGAGATCGACGCCTATGTCGCCTCGGGCGAGTGGCGCGGCAAGGCCGGCGGCTATGCCGTGCAGGGCCTGGCCGGTTCCTTCGTCGTCAAGCTCGTCGGGTCCTACACCAATGTGGTCGGCCTGCCGCTCTACGAGAGCGTGGCGCTGCTTTCCGGCGAAGGCTTCAAGGCGCACCAGAACTGGCACGCCGCGCGCTCATGAGCCTGGACGACAAGGTGACGCCGCTGCGGCCGAAGCGGCCCTGCCCCGAATGCGGCAAGCCGTCGGCGCGCGAGCATTATCCGTTCTGCTCGGCGCGCTGCAAGGACATCGACCTCAATCGCTGGCTGAAGGGCGCCTATGTCATTCCCGGCCGCGACGGCGAAGAGGAAGAAGACGACAGCCCGAAGCCGGGCCCGACGTCCAAGGACGAGCCGTGAGCGCAGCCGGCGACCGACCGTTTCCCGGCGATTTTTCTTTCCTGACGAAATCAACACCTAGGCGCTGGACAGGCAGAATTCCCGTGCTATAACCCACGCGCTTTCAAGGGGCGCCGCCTGGTGCCTTCGTGAAACCCGGCGGGCGCATCCCGTTAGCCGGCACAGGCCCAGATAGCTCAGTTGGTAGAGCAGCGGACTGAAAATCCGCGTGTCGGTGGTTCGAATCCGCCTCTGGGCACCAAGCCCTCTTGGTCCGTTCTGGACACATAGGTTAGGTCCGTTCCGGACACATAGGCTACGGGTAACACTCTTGGCCCGAAATTGAACTTGTTATTCCCTGATTGCCGCAGATATCCCACACCCAGGCAACTGAGTTGAGCGCATGGCTATCGGCGATTCAGCCCGCGTCCTCGCCTTCAGGCCCGATACATCGACGTCAATCGGGAGTTCTCGCGTTGTGCTAGGCTATGGGCTGGCACTCTCTGGTTCAGGCCTCTGATGCAGGTGGCCTCGCGGCAGCGGGCCTCGCCGCGCACGAGTGGCTCGGGTTGCTGACCTATCGGTCGACGGGGAAGACCACAGAACTCTTTCCAGAGCCCTGGACTCTTTGATCTAGGACAAATCGCTGTCCAGGTCTCCAGGGTATGATCAGTTCCAAGATGGCCTCTGCTGCCGCTATGGAAGGGTATGATCGTGGATCGGCATAGCATCCGATCAAGGCTGGACCGTACAATGAAGCGCTCGTCACGATTGGGCGGGTCGCGTTGGGTCTCCGTCTGCCTCGCCCTGCTGGTGGCGTTCACCACGGCCTTTTATGGCCATGCCAACGCGGCCGCGGCTCCGGGTGGCACCCAATGGACGGTGGAGCACATTCATGGCTCCGCGGCGGTCCGACATGATGGTCATCGCGCTCCATGCAAGGACGTTGGCCACAACCACGATCAAGGAATATGTTCCGATTCCGCTTCGAGTTGCTCGTTCTGCGTTCCGGTTGACGCCCAGGCATTCGTAGCGACGTCGCAGGCCCAGCCAGTCGCGACTGCGCCGCCCTTCGTTTCCTCTCCCGCCGACATACCGATGCGCCTGCGCCCCCCAAAGCTCGCTGTGACCGCCTGAGCGCACGGGCCCTCGCGTTCGTGCGCTTCGCCGCCGGTCAATCCGGCCTCGAGTCACGAACATGAGAGCTTTGTTATGCAATCCATATCCCGTCGCCAGTTCCTGGCGTCTGCTGCGGCTATTGGTGCGGCGAGTGCCGTACAGCCGTTGATCATTCCACCAGCCGCCTGGGCAGCTGCACCTAAAATCATCCGGGCCGATACGCGCGTCATCGAGGTCGCCGGCCGCGCCGCCAAGGTCTTTGGTCTCATGCAGCCCGACGGCACGCATGGGCTTACCATGTCGGCAGCCGATGGCTTCCAGGTCCGGCTCGAGAACGCGCTCGCCGCGCCGACCTTGATCCATTGGCATGGCCTGACGCCGCCCTTCGGGCAGGACGGCGTGCCGGACCTGCCGCAGCCCTTGCTTCAGCCCGGCCAATCCTATGACTATAACTTCCCGATCGCGACGCCGGGCACGCATTGGATGCATGCGCATACGCTGCAAGAGCAGCAACTGCTTGCCGCGCCGCTGATTGTCACCGACCCCGCTGAAGATGGCGCGGACGAGCAGCCCGTCGTGGTGTTGCTCCACGACTTCAGCTTCAAGACGCCCGAGGAGCTGCTCGCCGGACTGGCCGGATCAGCGGCTGCGTCGGGAACTGGCGGCATGGCCGGACACGCGATGTCGGGCATGCAGGGCACGGATATGCAAGGCATGTCGGGCGGGCAGACCATGACCATGCCAACGGACCTCAACGACATCGAGTACGACGCTTATCTCTCAAACGACCGTACGCTCGATGACCCTCAAGTCTTCACCGTCGAAAGAAACGGAACGGTCCGGCTGCGCCTGATCAACGGGGCGACCGCCACGGCGTTCTGGATCGATACCGGGACGCTCGAAGGCGAGGTCATTGCCGTCGACGGCAATCCCGTCGTTCCCCTCCGCGGCCGCGGCTTCCCGCTCGCCATGGGCCAGCGCATCGACATCAGGCTCAGCATTCCCGGGGACAAGGGAGCGTGGCCGATCCTGGCCCTGCGCGAAGGCGGCGTCCAGCGCACCGGGTTCGTGCTGGCGACCAAGGGAGGCGGGGTCAAGCGCATCGCGTCCGCCGGCGATCGGGCCGGGCCTCTCGATCTCTCATTCGAGACCAGGATTACGGCCGCCAAACCGCTCGCGGAGCGGGTGGCCGATGTCCATGAACCCGTCGAGCTCGGCGGAACGATGCAGGGCTACTCCTGGACCCTCAACGGCAAGACATGGAGCAACCACCAGCCGATCCCGGTCAAGAACGGCGAGCGCGTCGAACTCACGATGCGCAATGCCAGCATGATGGGCCATCCCATGCATCTGCACGGCCACCATTTCCAGGTGGTCGCCATCGATGGGCGCCGCTTCGCGGGAGCCGTGCGCGACACCGTCTGGATGCCGCCGATGCGCGAGGTGACGGTGGCGTTCGATGCCGTCAACCCGGGGACATGGGCCTTCCACTGCCATCACCTCTATCACATGGCGACCGGCATGATGACCGTCGTCGACTACATCGCGTGACCGATTTCGAGGATGAGACCATGAGAAACAATCGCAGAAACAATGCCGTCGCCCAGGCGGTCGACAACCGCTCGGGTATCGCCCGACGCATGACGCTGTTGGCCCTGATGGCAGCAGCAGCCGTCGCCGCGGCTGCGTTGATCGTCAGGCCAGCGGGAGCCGAACCCGCTGCTTCAGGCTTCGTCTACACTGCCGACGAACATGGTGGCTTCATCAGCCGGACCGACCTCTCAGCTGGGAAGGTCGACTCCTTTCCGGTCGCCATTACGCCGCACGACGCGGCCAAGCGCGGCAAGGTCGTCAAGACAATCCGCACTGGGCTGGGTGCTCATGGAGTCGCCGTCAGCAACGACGGTGCCTTCGTCTTGGTGACCAACATCGTCGACGGCACCGTGTCGCTGATCTCGGTCCTGAAATCCTATGCAGTCGGCAAGGGGCCGAACGGCATCACCTTCCAGTCCGCGAGCCCAGCATCGGGCGATGCAGGCTGAACGAGGCGCTGATGAAGCCGCAATACCAACAAGGAGACATAGTCATGAAAACCCTCTTTAGTGCCCTGGCGATCGGGACGATGCTTGTATTCTCGGTGCCTGTTCTCGCGAACGAAGCCCATCATAAAACCGGCGGCGGAGACGGCTCGCCGCCCGCCGCCGCGACGGAGAAGGCGGAGGAGGCAGCCCCCAGCTCGGCCATGCCCATGATGATGGGCAGCTCGATGTCCAACAACATTGTGTCGAACGGCATGATGAAGATGATGATGGACTCGGGCGACGATAGCCCCATGGGGCAGATGATGTCGCCCGAGCATGTCGAGGGACGAATCGCCTTTCCTCTCGACCGAACTGAAGCTCACCAAGGCCCAGCGGCCCTTATGGGACGCCCTCGCCGAGGCGCTGCGGGCTAACGCCAGCTCGGCCAAGGACGCGATGGCGAAAATGCCGGCCGGCATGATGAGCGGAGATTCCGGAACGCCAGTGAAGCGGATCGAGCTTCAAGAGCGAGTGCTGTCGACGCGACTCGAAGGACTGCGACGGCTCAAGGTCGCGCTGGAGCCCTTCTACGCGTCGCTGGATGATGCCCAGAAGGCGGTGGCCGACAAGCTGCTCATGCCTGCGCCAACGGGCATGATGTAAGCGTCAATGCGGCTGTGGCCGACGGCGTTGTCACAGCCGCATCCCTGGATCTCGACAGTCGTACAGGGTCCCTGAGCACCTGGAGAAAGCGATCGTGCCATGAAGGCGGCAGCGTTAGCACTACAAGAACCGGCTCCGTTGCGCGCTCGGCGTCTCGGCATCCACACGCAACATGAAGCCGTCGTCTTCATGCGGACAGACTGCCACGTATGCCGTTCAGAAGGCCTCACCGCCCATTCGCGCGTGCTCCTCTCGGCTGGCGGCCCCGAGGTCCTTGCGACACTCTACCAAGTATCGTCGGACCTCCTGGCCACCGGCGAAATCGGCTTGTCGGAATCAGCCTGGTCCCGACTGGGCGCCGACGAGGGCGCCGCCATCCACGTGCGGCATCCCGAACCGGTCGAATCCTTCAGCCACGTTCGATCAAGGATGTTCGGCAATCGACTCGGCGACCAGAATTTCGCGTCAATCCTTTCCGATGTTTCCTCCGGACGCTATTCGGATATCGAGCTGGCCGCCTTCCGGTGGCGGCCCTGTTTCGAAAGGGTGATGACTGGGCCGTGTATCTCCTCGAGAACGGACGAGCGCGCACGACCGTGGTCAAGATCGGTCACCGGAACAACAGGGTGGCCGAGGTCGAGTCGGGCCTGTCGGAAGGCGACCGGGTTGTCCTGCACCCGAGCGACCGTGTGGGCGACGGCGTAGCCTTACGTGAGCGGAACGCGGAATAGACCACGGCTCTTTCGCCCCTAGTCTAGCCTGCGATCGATCGCGCCGCCCATGGCGGTTCCAACGCCCTGCGAAGCCCCCCGTGATCTGCAGGCGCTATTTGCACAATTTGGATTCCGCCTCCGGTACCATACTTTCAAGCTGCCCAACTCTTTCCGCGGCCCAAATCGAGCTTAATTGAATTCGCTTTGGCGGCGGCCTATACGTCGAGGCCATGGAAACCATAGCCAGCGCCCAAAAACAAATCATCCCGCCGTCCGGCAGCAAGCCTCGTGCCGGACGGGCAGCGCCGTTCCTGCCGATGAGCCGCGCCGAGATGACGGCGCTCGGCTGGGACGAATGCGACATCGTGCTCGTCACGGGCGACGCCTATGTGGATCATCCGAGCTTCGGCATGGCGATCATCGGCCGTCTGCTCGAATCCCAAGGTTTTCGGGTCGGAATCATCTCGCAGCCCGACTGGCAGTCGGCGGAGCCGTTCAAGGCGCTGGGCAGGCCCAGACTGTTCTTCGGCATCACCGGGGGCAACCTCGATTCCATGGTCAACCGCTATACGTCGGACCGCAAGCTGCGCCATGACGACGCCTATACGGCGGGCGGTGAAGGCGGCAAGCGGCCGGACCGCTGCACGATCGTCTATACGCAGCGCTGCCGCGAGGCCTACAAGGACGTGCCGATCGTGCTGGGCGGCATCGAAGCCTCGCTGCGCCGCATCGCCCATTACGACTACTGGTCCGACAAGGTGCGCCGTTCGATCCTGGCCGATGCCAAGGCCGACCTCTTGATCTACGGCAATGCCGAGCGCGCCGTCGTCGAGGTGGCGAACCGGCTTGCGGCCGGCGACACGCCACGCCAACTCGATTCGATCAGGGGCGTCGCCTTGTTCCGCCGCGTGCCCGAGCACTTCACGGAGCTCCATGCCGACGATCTCGATTCCGCCGACGAGGGCGCGAGCCGCAAGCCCGGCGACACCGTGATCCGGCTGCCATCCTTCGAACAGGTCGAGGACGATCGCGACGCCTATGCCCGCGCTTCGCGCGTGCTGCACCGCGAGGCCAACCCCGGCAATGCCCGCCCGCTGGTCCAGCGCCACGGCGACCGCGACCTGTGGCTCAATCCGCCGCCCATCCCGCTGACCTCCGACGAGATGGACACCGTCTACGACCTGCCCTACGCGCGCGCGCCGCATCCGTCCTATGGCGATGCCAAGATCCCTGCCTGGGACATGATCAAGTTCTCGGTGACGGTGATGCGCGGCTGCTTCGGCGGCTGCACCTTCTGCTCGATCACCGAGCACGAAGGCCGCATCATCCAGAACCGCTCCGAGGGCTCGATCCTGCGCGAGATCGAGAAGATCCGCGACAAGACGCCGGGCTTCACCGGCGTGATCTCCGATATCGGCGGACCGACCGCCAACATGTACCGGATGGCCTGCAAGGACCCCAAGATCGAGGCGGCCTGCCGCCTGCCGTCCTGCGTGTTTCCCGACATCTGCCCCAACCTCAACACCTCGCATGACGACCTGATCCGGCTTTACCGCAAAGTCCGCGAGGTCAAGGGCGTCAAGAAGGTGATGGTCGCCTCCGGCGTGCGTTACGACCTGGCCGTCAAGAGCCCCGAATATGTCAAGGAACTGGTGACCCACCATGTCGGCGGCTACCTCAAGATCGCGCCCGAGCACACCGAGCGCGGGCCTCTCGACAAGATGATGAAGCCCGGCATCGGCACCTACGACCGCTTCAAGGAGATGTTCGACGCAGCGGCCAAGGAAGCCGGCAAGAAATACTATCTCATTCCGTATTTCATCGCCGCCCATCCCGGCACGACCGACCAGGACATGCTGCAGCTGGCGCTCTGGCTGAAGAAGAACCGCTACCGCGCCGACCAGGTGCAGACCTTCCTGCCTTCGCCCATGGCCACGGCGACGGCGATGTACCATACCGGCGTCAACACGCTGAAGGGCGTCCGGCGCGGCGCGACCGACAAGGTCGAGACCGTACGCGGCGGGCGGCAGCGCCGGCTGCACAAGGCATTCCTGCGCTACCACGACCCCGACAATTGGCCGCTGCTGCGCGATGCCCTGAAGGAGATGGGCCGCGCCGACCTGATCGGTCCCCGCCCCGACCAGCTCGTGCCCGCCCACCAGCCTCCCGGAACCGGCAAGGCCGCCGCCACCAAGCGCCCCATGCGCCCGATCGGCAAAGGGCAGCGGTTCACCACCAAGGGCGTGCCCTTTCCAAAGAAGTGAGGCGATGGGGGCCGCCGGTCTCCCTATAGCACACCCTCAGCTGCCGGGTGTCGGTCGAGCCACAAGCAGATCCGATTTAGCTGGCAGCTAGGCGGCCGTTACCGCCCCCGAAAGCCGACGTTTTGGCCGACTATGCTGAGGGTCGCACACGCGCATTCGATGCCGAAGGGAGGCACATGTCTTGGAAAAAGCATGTGCAGCCGGCTAGGCTCCGGCGTACGGACAGCGGAGGATCAAGATTCCTAAGCCCACCTTCCTTGAGATTGCGCGGCGGGCCGGTGTTGGCACGGCCACGGTCGAGCGTGTCCTGAACGACAGGGGCGGAGTGCGGCCGCAGACCGTCGAGAAGGTGGTCGCGGCGGCGCGTTCGCTCGATTATCCGCGCCGACTGCCGGAGGCGCATCGCGGCGTCATTCGCATCGAGGTGATACTGGTCAGGCCGGACGCGACCTTCTTCGCCCGTCTTTCCGATGCCTTCGAGCGCATCGCCGCGACGCTCGACCGCTCGATCGCCGTGCACCGTACCTTTCTCGACGAGGCGAAGCCGGCGGCGATCGCCAAACGCATCCTGGAACCCGATCTGCGCCGCGCGGCGCTCATTCTCGCCGTGCCCGACCATCCGCTGGTCAGCGACGCCTTGCGGAAACTCGAGGCGGAGAACATTCCGACGGTGCAGATCGTCACCCAGATCTCCCGTACCAAGAGCACCTATGTCGGCATTGACAATTACGCCGCTGGCCGCATGGCGGGGCTACTCATGGCCAAGATGCAGCGGCGGCCGGGCAAGGTGATCGCGATCTGCCATAGTCAGATCTACCGCGTGCACCGCGACCGCGTGCGCGGCTTCTTCGATTACCTGATCGAGGAAGGCAGGGAATTCGAGCCGGTCGCGGCCCTTTTCGGCTTCGACGACGGCAACCGTAATGCCGAGCAGTTGCACGAGGCGTTGAAACGCTGGCCCGACCTTGCCGGCCTCTACAATGCCGGCGGCGCCAACACCGCTCTGAACAAGGTGTTGCGCAAGCACGGCAGAGGCCGCGATATCTTCTTCGTCGGCCATGAACTCACCGAGCGCAGCACCAAGGCCTTGCGCGAGGGGACGATGGATGTCGTGCTCGACCAGGCGCCAGACGCGCAAGCGCGCCGCGCCATTGACCTGGTGCTCGCCGCGCTCAACCTGCATAACTTGCCCGTCGGAAACCCGCCGATCCGCTTCATCACCTTCACGGCCGAAAACGTTTGATCTGATTTGATCAAGGAACAAGCGGCGCCAGCGAGCACGCGGTGCTATTCCTTGCGAAACGGGAGGATGACAGTGGCAAGGCGGCTGACGACATACGACCTGCAGAGCGCCAAAGGCAGCCGTAAATGGCTGCAGCTCCATGTCGACACGCCGGCCGAGGCCGCTGCCGCAGCGGCATGCGATATCGTCATCCTCTCCTGCGAGCCCGATCACAATCTGGAAGCCATCCGCCAGGCGGCACCTTACGCGTTCCTCTCCGTCGGCATGCCGCATGGCGCGGTCGCCTCGCCTGAGGAGGCCGTGCGGTTGGGCTTCGCTATGATGAAGCGCGGCGCCGATGCGGTCTATTCATCACACTCGCCGCGCTTTATCGAGGCAATGGCGGCGGAAGGCATTCCCGTCACCGGCCACGTCGGCCTGGTGCCTAACCGCGCCACCTGGACGAATTTCCGCGCCATCGGCCGCACCGCCCAGGAAGCGCTCAACGTACTGCGCGCGGCGAAGGACCTCGAGAATGCGGGCGCCGCCTGCATCGAGGTCGAGGTCGTACCGGTGCGACTCGCGGATCACATCACGCGCTCGACCCCGCTGATCACCATGGGCATGGGTTGCGGCAGCGCCTGCGACACGCAATACCTGTTCTCCTGCGATGTGCTGGGTACCCACACCGGCCACTATCCGCGCCACGCAAAGCGCTATGCCGACTTCGTCACGCTGGAGGCCGAGCTGCAGGAAAAGCGCATCAGCGCCTTCCGCGCCTTTGGCCGCGACGTCGCCGAAGGCAGCTATCCCGAAGCGAAGCACCAGGTGGACATGGACGATGCCGCCTATGACCGCTTCCTCACCCTCTCTCAGTCCTTGTGAGGCTCATCATGGATGACCTGCAATTCGGCACACGCAACAAAAGGGGCGACTGGGCTCCTAACGAACCGGCCGGCACCGCGCCGCTGTTCGTCTTCCCGCCGCGTCCGCTGGCGGTGCTGAAATGGCTGCCGAGCTATCTCCTGCCCTATAATCTGCTTTTCGCCGTCTCGGCGGTGGCATGGTGGCGCTTCGTGCTGCCCGACGTCGAGGTGATGAAGACGCTCTCCGCCGGCTGGATCCTGCGCCTGTTCATCGTCAACTGCGTGGCGCTGCTCGTCTTCTTCGGCGCCTTCGAGCTTCGACTGTACATTTTGAGAGCCCAGGGCAACCGTTTCAAATACAACGGCAAATGGCCCTCGGAACAGAAGAACAAGGCCTTCTTCTTCCAGAACCAAAACATCGACAACATGCTGCGCACCTTCGGCACCGGCATGCCGATCTGGACGGCGATCGAGGTGGCGATTCTCTATGCTTACGCCAATGGCTATGTGCTGTGGCTGACCTTCGCGGAGCATCCGGTCTACCTGTTCTGCCTGGCGCTGGTGGTGCCGATCATCCACGAAACGCATTTCTTCCTGCTGCACCGGGCGATCCATTGGGGTCCGCTCTACAAATGGGTGCATTCGGTGCACCACAATTCGGTCAACCCGTCCCCCTGGTCGTCGCTGTCGATGCACCCGGTGGAGCAGCTCGGCTATCTTGGCGTCGCTTTCTGGCACCTGATCATCCCGTCGAACCCGCTCTTGGCGCTCTACCAGCTCCATTATGCCGGCTTCGGCGCCATTCCCGGCCATGTCGGCTTCGACAAGATCGAGCTTACGGAAGACACGTCGGTCGATAGCCACGCCTATATCCACTACCTCCACCACAAGCATTTCGAGGTGAATTACGGCGACGGCCTCATCCCGTTCGACCGCTGGTTCGGCACCTTCCACGACGGCAGCAAGGAAGCCGCCGCGCGCATGGACGCCCGCTACGAGAAGAAGAAGGCCCGCGCCAATGCGGCGGCCATCAAATGACATCTGCACGCACAGCCGCTTGCGGGGCCTCCGGGCGGCTATGAAGGCTATGCGGAGGTGCGCCGCGATCGAATTTTACGGATGGGAAAAATGACCGATTGGATCAGGGCTTGCGGCCTCGATGACATCGAACAGGAGGGAGCCCGACGTTTCGACCATAAAGGCCGGACCTACGCCGTCTTCCGCTCGCCCAACGACGAGGTGTTCTGCACTGACGGCCTGTGCACGCATGAGGCCGTCCATATCGCCGATGGGCTGGTCATGGACTACGAGGTCGAATGCCCGAAACATGCTGGCGCCTTCGACTACCGCACCGGCGCGGCCACGCGCCTACCGCCATGCATAAATCTGCGAACCTATCCTGCAAAGGTGGAAGGCGGCTCCGTCCTGGTTGCGATGCCGGTGGCAGCTGTCTGAAGACTTCGCGGACCGATCGACTTGCGCCTGACTGCCTTGGGTCTGTTCGCTGGTAAGCAAGCGGCGTGCCTCATCGTCTCTGGCTATTTATACCTCAAGCTGCCGGCCCGCTATTGGCCCCATTCGGGTGGGTCATTCAGGAAATGGATCGCGAATGGCTGTGGGCGGCCCGCCTGGGCGTGGACCTTCTCGCTGCATGACGGCGGCGAAGAAGCCGTCGGTGCCGTTGCGCGCGGGCGTCAGCGACAGGTAGTCGGAATGGGCTGAATTCGTCAGTTGCGGCGCGGCCTCGTTGAGCGGCACGGCGCGAAAAGCGGGATGCGCCGCCAGGAAAGCGGCCACCTGCTCCTCATTCTCCTCCGACAACATCGAGCATGTCGCGTAGACCAGCCGTCCGCCAGGCTTCACCAGACGCGCCGCGCTGGCCAGGATCCGGGCTTGCAGCGACACGAGATTGTCCAGGCCCTGCTCCTCCGGCGCGCGCCAGCGTGCGTCGGGATTGCGTCGCCACGTGCCGGTGCCGCTGCATGGCGCATCGACCAGCACGCGATCGAAACCACCCTTGTGGCGCTTGACCCAGCGGTCAGTCTCGCTGGCTAGGAGCCGGGTCTCGATATTGTGCAGTCCTGCCCGGCGAAAGCGCTCGGCGCCTCGCTTCAAGCGGCCGTCCATCACATCGCAGGCGACAATATGGCCCTTGTTGTTCATCTGCGCGGCGATGGCCAGCGTCTTGCCGCCGGCTCCGGCGCAGAAATCGACCACGCGCTCGCCCGGCCGGGCATCGACCAGCATGGCGACGAGCTGCGAGCCCTCATCCTGGATCTCGACCTCACCGGTTCTGAGCATCGGCAGGCTGGCCAGCGAGGGGCGTTCATCCACGCGAATGCCGTAGGGAGCCATGGCTGACGCCTGTGCCCGCAAGCCGTGATCTCTCAACGCGCCAAGCATGGCCTCGCGCGTCGACTTGATCGGATTGACGCGCAAGTCGAGCGGCGCCGGCGTCAGATGCGCTGCCATCTCTTGCCCAAACGCTTCCCTGAAACGGCGCCGCAACGGATCGACCGCCCAGGACGGACATTCGAGGCGCACCTCTTCCGGCATGCCGGGATGGTCGATCGTGGATCCCTGCAATTTGACCAGCAGCGCGTGCTCGTGATCCGTCAGCATGGCGGGCGCGAATTTCGCGCCATTGAACAGGCGTTCGATCTGATCAGGCGTCTTGCCTTCCTTCAGCGTCAGCCATGCGAGCAGCCGGGTGCGGGGCACATCCTGGCGCCCGTGCCTGGCCAGCCACCAGCCAAGCCGCGCATGATGCCGCAGAAGCGCATAGAGCAGATCTAAAATCTGACCACGGTCCTTGTCGCCGATATAACGTCGGGCGCGAAACCAGGCCGAGACGACAGCATCCGCGGGGCGCGGAGCACTATCGACTTCATGCATAAGTTCGAGGGCGGCTTGCAGACGGATGGCAGGGGTCACGGAACGACGATCAGGCTGAAAACGCCTATATAGTCGACAGGGCTGCTCCTGACCATTGATCGCGGATGGCGGGACTGCTCAGCCAGGACGCCTCGGCAGCATTTTTTTGGCGAAGGCCTCCACCTCGCCTTCGCGAGGCGCTTCGCCCGTATGCGTGAGCAAATAAGCCGGCGTCAGGAAGAGACGGTTGCTTACCGGCTCGACGATCTCTAGCGAGTAATAGCCGATCTGCGTGAAGTAAAGCACGCGCGCGCGCACGAACGCTTCCGTGGCTTCGTAGCCATGGCGTGAAAACATCGCCCGGATGGCTTCGACGCGCGCGTCGTCCTCCTCGGTCACGACCCGGTGCACGTCGGCGGACTGGCGCGACCAGGCGCGCACGGCGAAGTCCAGCCGCGGATTGAAGAGCGATTCGTCGAGCCAGCACTCAAAGATATTGAGCACGGCCTGCGTGATCGACGCGGCCGGCCGGCCGGCCTGCTCGACGATGAAACGGGTGTTGTTGTTGCGCCAGTAATCCAGCAGCTGGTCGAGCAGGTCCTGACGGCTCTTGAAGTACCAGTAGAAACTGGAACGGGAGACATTCAGCTTCTGCCCGAGCGCAAGCACGCGCACCGCCTCGACGCCCTCGGAGATCAGCGTCTCCAGCGCGAGGTTCATCCAGTCCTCGCGCATCACCTTGGTGTTGCCGATCAGACCGGACCGCCGCACGACGTCATCAGCACTGGAATCGGAGAGCATAGCGGTCCGGCCAAGATTGAACGCCGGCTAGATAGACCCGAACCATCCGCGCTACAATACTTGCGCTTGTCCGAGCCATTGCCAAAGATACGGAGCAAGGCCCCGGTCGACATGGAGCCGCGCCCGATCGGATTTGCCGAACCGGTAGAAGAGAACGCCGACGCCGGCAAAAAGGATCGAAGCCGAGGGGCTTGCCGCTCCTGGATCGAGCGCCGTGCCCCTGGCGATCAGGCGTTCCATGTCCGGCCCCTCGATCTCGAACACGTGCAATCCGGCATCCATGACCGTGACCGCGAAACCGGCCGCGTGCCAGCCGGCCGCAATGGGGAACGGCTGTTCGCCAACCGCAAGAAGGCGGTCGCGCGCGATCCGCACCATGTATGTGTCGCCGCCGGCAATTGCGCCGGCTCCGACGCCTTCGCCGGCAAGCCCGGAAGCCTTCGACCAGGCCGCAAGGTCGCCGCTGACCAGAAGCTGGTTCAGCCCGCCAAGCGTTCGCACGCTGACGCTGCCTTTGCTAAGCGTGGCGGTGGCCCACTCGAGCGGTGCCGGCCACTTTTCGGCAAGGTTATGCATGGAGCCGCCTCCCTTCCGGATCGAAGGCGCAAGGCGCGACGATCGTTGCCTGCCGCACGACGCCCAGATGTTGAATGTCGATCGTTTCGCCATGCCGCGCCGCGCCGCGTTCGATGAGCGCCAGCGCGACAGGGCGTCCCAGGGTCGGGCTCTGATAGCTGGAGGTGACGAAGCCGATGCTTTTGGGCCGGCCCTCGCGCTTCTCCACCCCATGCGCGCCGGTCGCCAGCGGCGCCTCGCCTTCGCGGACAGCCAGGCCAACGAGTTGATTGCGGTCCGTGCTGTTGCCCGCTTCCGTGAAAAGCGAGCGCCGGCCGACGAACTCGCTGGCGCGTTTGGTCCGCGGTCCGGCGACGCCCAGATCGTGCGGCATGGTGGTTCCGTCGGTGTCCTTGCCGATGACGATGTAGCCCTTCTCGGCGCGCAGGATCATCAGCGATTCAAGCCCGAGCAGCACGGCGTCGAAGGCGCGGCCCTCCTGCTGCATCCTGGCCCACAGCACCTCCGCCCGATCGGCGCGGATGGAGATTTCGTAGCTGCGGTCGCCGGTGAAGGAGACCCTGGCGATGCGCACCTCGTTGCCGGCGAAACGGCCAACGGCTACTCCCATATGCGGCAGGCTGGCATCGTCAAGTGTTGCACCCAGATCGAGCGCTTCCACGACCTGGCGCGCGTTCGGACCCGAAACGGTCAAGGTGGCGTATTGCGCGGTGGCGTTGTGGATATAGACCGCATCGCGGCCGAAACGATCCTGCCGCCATTCCTCGAGGCGCGCGTGGACCGCGGCGACATGCGACGACGAGCAGGAAACGATGAAGCGATGCTCGTCCAGGCGGACCAGGACGCCATCGTCGAAGACGACGCCGTTTTCCGACAGCATGAAGCCGTAGCGGCAATGGCCCGGCTTCAGGGTCGACATGGTGTTGTAATAGATGAAGTCGACGAACTCGGCCGCGCGGGGGCCGATCACCTCGATCTTGCCCAGCGTCGAGCCGTCGAAGAGCGCGACCGACTGCCGGGCGCGCCGCGCCTCCTCCTGGATCGAGGCGTGGGCTTCGCCGCCGCCATAGTAAGCAGGCCTTAGCCAACCGCCATATTCCTGGAACACCCCGCCGGCGGCGCGGTGGTTTGCCTCCAGTGGCAGGCGGCGGACCGGATTGTGCATGCTGCCCCGGCGCGAACCGACCAGGCTGGCGAACGGGACAGGCGTGAATGGCGGCCGGTAGGTCGTGGTGCCGACCTCCGGAATGCCGCGCCCGGTGATATCCGCCAGCAGCGCCAGACCGTTCAGGTTAGAGGTCTTGCCCTGGTCGGTCGCCATGCCGAGCGTGGTGTAGCGCTTCAGGTGCTCGACCGAGACGAAGTTCTCCCGCGCCGCAAGCTCGACATCCTTGGCGGTGACGTCGCTCTGGTAGTCGATCCAGACGCGGCCCTTGGCCTTGGGTTTCGGCCACAGGCTGACGACGCCGAGTGTTGCCTCCGCTCCCGAGCCGCGAGGCGCGGGCGACGAGAAGGAACCGAACGCATCAAGGGCCGCCACGCCGCTGGCTAGGGTTTCGGAAAGCGAGACCGCGCCGGCCACGGCGCCGGCGACGCCAATCCCTTCAATGGCTTCGCCGGGGATGAAAGCCGCCAGTTGATCGCTCCAGGCGAGCTTGCCTTTCGCCTGCGAAAACAGATGCACGGTGGGTGTCCAGCCGCCGGAGACGAGAACGCAATCGGCAGCAAGCGTCGTGCCGTCGTCCAGCAGGACGCCCTGGACGGCATTGCGCCCCCGCGCTGCTGCGACCGTACGGCCCGCCAGGACGCGAATACCGCCCTTCGCTTGCGCGCCGCCCTCGCGCCGGCAATCGACCACCGTCACGGAAGCGCCGGCCGCGGCCAACGCCGAGGCAGGCTCATAGGCGCTGTCGTTGTTGGTCGCGACCACGATTTCGCGACCGACAAGCACGCCATGCCGGCGCAGATAGCTGAGCGCCGCATCGGCGGACAGGATTCCCGGCAGGTCGTTGTTGGCGAACGGGACAGGCCGTTCGATCGCGCCCGTCGCCAGCACGATGCGACGAGGCCGCACGCGCCACAGCGTGTCCGGCCGACCGTCGGAGTGCCGCTGGTTGAGCGCGAGCAGATTGTGGTCGTAAAGGCCGAAGGCGGTCGTGTCGCTCAGCACCAGCTGGCCACCACTCTTCAGTCTCGCGACTGTCGCGTCGACCCACGCCTTGCCGTCGATGCCATCGACTTCGCCGGCGCGGTGGCGCAGCGATCCGCCTGGATGCGTCCTGTCGTCGACCAGGACAACCGAGTGTCCGGCCGCCGCCGCGCTGGCTGCCGCGGCAAGGCCGGCGGGCCCGGCGCCAACCACCAGCACGTCGCAATGATGGTTGACCTGATCGGAGACCTGGCGCGGCTTCCATTCGCTATCGACGATGCCAAGCCCGGCCATGGCGCGGATGCGCGGCTCGAACAGGTGCCAGTCCGGCCACATGAAGGTCTTGTAGTAGAAGGCGGCGGGTAGGAAGCGGGCGAAGCGATCCAGAACGGCGTTGCGGTCGGTCTCGGCCGTCGGCGAAGCGTTGACGCTCCTGACCTTGATGCCGTCGACGGCTTGCACGGTCGTCGCGCGCGCGTTCGGCACGCGGCCGACCACGCTCTCGACATCGACCAGCGCGTTGGGCTCCTCGACGCCGGAGCCCCAGATGCCGCGCGGCCGATGGTATTTGAAGCTGCGGCCGACCACGGCCTGGCCGCTCGCCAGAAAGGCCGACGCGATCGTGTCGCCTGCAAAACCCTCGACGCGCCTGCCGTCGAAGGTGAAGCTCAGCGGACGAGCGCGGTCGATGTCGCTGCCGCCGGTGGTGAGACGCGAAGCACTCATGCGCCGTGCTCCGCTTCGCCGAGCACGGAAGAGCCCGACACCTTGTGGTTGACGCTGTCGCGGCTCATCGCGAAGAACTCGCCGCAGGTCAGATGCACCCAGATCTCGCGGGTCGGCCCCTTCGGATTGTCGCGCATGTGGAGATAGCCGGCCCAGCGCTCGGCGGTCACATCGCGGCCGTCGGGCCTCAGATTGCCGGCCTCGCCGCCATAGTGAAACTCGCTTTCTTCGCGCGGCCCGCAGAACGGGCAGGGAAAGAGCTGCATCTTCTTCTAGACCTTCAATGGGCAATGCCGGAGCCGGCGGCCTCGTCGACCAGGCGGCCGCGGGCGAAGCGGTCGAGATCGAAGGGCCGGCTGATGTCGTGATGCCTGCCGGTGGCAAGCAGATGGGCAAGCAGGGTGCCGCCGGCGGGTATCGCCTTGAACCCACCCGTGCCCCAGCCGCAGTTGAGGAAAAGCCCGGGCAGCGGCGACTCGCCGATGATGGGCGAGGAATCCGGGACCACGTCGACGATGCCGGCCCATTGCCGCATCATCTTCAACTGGCCGAAGACCGGGAACATGTCGAGCATGCCGGCGATCACGCTTTCCAGCACCGGCAGATTGCCGCGCTGGCCGTATGACGGGATGCGGTCGAGCGCGCCGCCGATCACCAGTTCGCCCTTGTCCGACTGGCTGACATAGACGCCCGTGTCCGGCGAGATCACCACCGTATCGATGATCGGCTTGACCGGTTCGGACACGCAGGCCTGCAGCGCGTAGGAATTGACCGGCAGCCGGAATCCCGCCTTCGCCGCCAGCACCGACGAATGGCCGGCGACCGCCATGCCCGTGCGCTCGGCCCGGATCGCGCCGCGCGAGGTGACGACGCCGCGGCAGCGCCCGTCTTCGATGATGAAGTCGGTGATCTCGCAATTCTGGATGATGTCGACGCCGAGACGACTCGCGGCGCGCGCATAACCCCAGGCGACGGCGTCGTGACGAGCGGTGCCGCCGCTCGGCTGCCAGGTGCCGCCATAGACGGGGAAGCGTGTGTCCGGGCTGAAATTGTAGATCGGCACGACGCGACGCATGTCCTCGATCGAGAACAGCTCGCAATCGATGCCGTTGACCTGGATGGCGTTGACCGACCGTGCGGCGGTTTCCATTGCCGCTTCGCTGTGCGCGAGGGTGAGGATGCCGCGCGCGGAAAACATCACATTGTAGTTCAGGTCCGTCGAAAGCGTCTTGTAGAGGCTGTGGGCCAGCCCGTAGATCGCCGCGCTTTCAGGATAGAAGTAATTGGAGCGCACCACGGTGGTGTTGCGGCCGGTGTTGCCACCGCCGATCCAGCCCTTCTCCAGGAGCGCGACGTTGGTGACGCCATGATTCTTCGCAAGGTAATAGGCGGTGGCGAGACCATGGCCGCCGCCGCCGATGATGATGGCGTCGTAGCGCGGCTTCGGCTCCGGCGAGCGCCAGGCCTTGTCCCAACCGGTCTGGCCGGCGAGGCCTTCCTTGAAGAGCGAAAGCGCCGAATAATGCCTCGTCATACGGCCGGACCTTCGTCGCAGGTCGGAAGCTTTGCCCCGCCGCAAGGGCTTGGCCGCCATGTCTTCAGCTCGTGCTCGTACAACCGAAACGCCCCTTGAAATAGCTGCCTTGCCGTTGGTCGCCGAACACTCCCAAGCAGCGCCAAGTGTACATTTAACGCGAATGTACACCTGTGTCCATTCAAAGCGTATGACGCGCTCCGCGCGTTTCACAGATTTTGGGGTGTTTGGTCCGACAAGCGCCGGCACACTCATTGGAGCCACACCCTTCGACGAGATCATGATCGAGCAATGGCGCGCCGCCTTCGACGGCCCGTTCATGAGCGCGATGGATATCGTGAGGGCGGTGCTGCCTTCAATGCGCGAGAAGAAATGGAGCCGCGTGTGCTGTTCGTGACCTCCATCGCCGCGAAGGAGCCGATCAACCGCTTCGCGCTCTCCAACTCGCTGCGCGCCGGCATCCACCTCCCTACCGTGGAGGCCTATTCGAACGAGTAGGTGAATCCTTCCGGCGACGCGCCCACTGTGACTTTCGCCATCTTCTTGCCTTCGAGCGAGCGGTTGAGCACGCCGCGGCTCAATTCCGGCAGCAGCGTGTTGGTGAGGATGGCGTCGATCATGCGGCCGCCGGATTCGATCTCGGTGCAGCGCGCCTTGACCAGGTCCATCACGCCGTCGCCGATCACCAGCTCGGCGTCGTTGGTGGCCTTGAGCCGCTTGGCGATCTTGCCGAACTGGTGGCGGGCGATCGCCTCGATCATCGCGTCCGACAGCGGATAGTAGGGAATGGTCACGACGCGGCCGAGGAACGCGGCCGGGAAGACCTTCAGCAGCGGGGCGCGCAGCGCAGTGTCGAGATCGTCGATGCCGGTGCGGACCGTGCCGCTCTTCGTGCGGTCCATGATGACGTCGGAACCGACATTCGAGGTGAGCAGGATCAGCGTGTTCTTGAAGTCGATCCGGCGGCCCTCGCTGTCGTCCATCATGCCCTTGTCGAAGACCTGGAAGAAGATCTCGTGCACGTCCGGATGCGCCTTTTCGACCTCGTCGAGCAGGATCACCGAATAGGGTTTCCTGCGCACCGCCTCGGTCAGGATGCCGCCCTTGCCGTAGCCGACATAGCCGGGCGGCGCGCCCTTGAGCGTCGAGACGGTGTGTGCTTCCTGGAACTCCGACATGTTGATCGAGATGAGATTCTGCTCGCCGCCGTAAAGCGTCTCGGCGAGCGCCAAAGCGGTTTCGGTCTTGCCGACGCCGGATGGGCCGCACAGCAGGAACACGCCGACCGGCTTTTCCGGCGCGCCGAGGCCGGCGCGGCTGGTCTGCACGCGCCTGGCGATCATCTCCATCGCGTGGTCCTGGCCGACCACGCGCTCGGACAGGGTCGCTGCAAGCTTGAGCGCTTTTTCGGTCTGACTGGAGAGCATCCGTCCCGTCGGGATGCCGGTCCAATCCTGCACCACGGCGGCGACCGCATTGCGGTCGACCGACGGCAGGATGAGCGGTGTCTCGCCTTGCGCGGCGGCCAGCTCGGCCATCAGCTCGCGCAGCCGTGCGAGGTCGGCGGCGGCTTCATCCGCCGGCTCGGCGGGAGCCGTTTCGGCCTTCGCGGCCTTGGCCGCCTTGGCTTTCGAGGCCTTGGTCTTCTTGGCCTCGGCAGCCTTGCCGTCGCCAGTCTTGTTCTCGGGCGCCTTTGCCGCGCCCTCCGTGCTCTCACTCTCGGCGGCGGTCTCTTCAGCAGGCGCCTCATCGAGCGGCACGCCCTCGCCGCGCAATTTTGCACGCAGGTCGAGTATCTCGGTGACCAAAGCCTTTTCCCGGTCCCACCGCGCCTGGGCGGCGGCCAGACTGGTCTCGGTTTCCGCCAGCCCGGCATCGACGCGGGCCTGCCGATCGGCGACGTCGATGCCGATCGCCGCCTCGCGGCCGATGATGCCGCTCTCGACCTCGAGCGCCTGGCGGCGGCGCAGGATATCCTCGACCTCGGCCGGCGTCGCGTGCTGCGAGACTGCGACGCGAGCGCAGGCGGTGTCGAGCAGGCTGACCGCCTTGTCCGGCAGCTGCCTGGCCGGGATGTAGCGGTGCGAGAGCGAAACCGCTGCTTCGATCGCCTCGTCCAGGATCTGCACCTTGTGGTGCTGCTCCAGCACGCCGGCGACGCCGCGCAGCATCAGCACGGCCACGGCTTCCGAGGGCTCGTCGATCTTGACCACCTGGAAGCGGCGGGTGAGCGCCGGGTCCTTCTCGATGTGCTGCTTGTATTCGGCCCAGGTGGTGGCGGCGATGGTGCGCAACTCGCCGCGCGCCAGCGCCGGTTTGAGCAGATTGGCGGCATCGCCGGTTCCGGCCGCGCCGCCGGCGCCGATCAACGTATGCGCTTCGTCGATGAACAGGATGATCGGCACCTCGGAGGCCTGGACCTCGTCGATGACGGCCTTCAGCCGCTTCTCGAACTCGCCCTTGACGCTGGCGCCCGCCTGCATCAACCCGACATCGAGCATGCGCACGCTGACGTTCTGCAATGTCGGCGGCACGTCACCCTGGGCGATGCGTAGCGCAAATCCCTCGACCGCCGCCGTCTTGCCGACACCCGCCTCGCCGGTGAGGATCGGGTTGTTTTGCCGGCGTCGCATCAGGATATCGACGATCTGCCTGATCTCCGGATCGCGGCCGACCACGGGATCGATCTTGCCGTCGCGGGCGCGCTGGGTGAGGTCGGTGGCGTATTTCGCAAGCGCCGAATCCCCGCCCGGACCGCGCTTCATCGGCGTCTCGGCGGCTGCCGTGGCAGGAGGTGAGCCGGCTTCGAGCGAGCCTTCGGCGACATCGGCGAAGCGGGAAATGACGCCGTCCGCGTCGATCTTGTCGAACTCGGCACTGATCTTCGAGACCAGCCCTTCCAGCACCGGCGTCTTGAGGCAGGCAAGCAGGATATGGGCACTGCGCACCTCTTCGACGCCGAACTCCAGCGTCGCCAGGTTCCAGCCTTCCTGGATGGCGTGGAAGATGTGGTCGGAGAATTCCTCCACCGAGGTGGCGCCGTAGGGCAGCTTGTCGATGGCACGGGTCATGTCCGCCGTCAGCCGGCTGACATCCAGCCCGGCATCGGCGACGATCATCTGCACATCCGAGCGCTCGGACAGCACCAGTTGCTGGATGAAATGGACAAGCTCGACATAGGGATTGCCGCGCAGCTTGGCCGTGTCGGCCGCGGCCTTGAAGGCGCGCACCCCCGTGGCGTTGAGCTTGGCGACCAGTTCCTTACGCTTGAAGCTCTGCGATGACCGGCGCTGTTCCATTGAACCTGCTCCCGCAACCTGCCGACCCGTACCCTGCCATATAAGCGGCTGCTTGACAAAGCCGAGCGAGGATAGAGTGTTTTGAATCCATCCAGGCGGCACCGCCCGGTTACACAAGCCTTGCAAACTCGCTGCAACAAACACCGGATTGCCGTCCCGGCTATGCGAGCCATTTCACATACCGGGTCCGGTAATCGCGCAATGGGTTTGGCCCGAAGAGAACGGTCGCGTTTAGCTTCCGTTAGTTTTTGCGCAGGTGCTCAATTGTCGTTGCGTGAGGCCGGTGATAACGTAACGTCACATAGGGTCTCAGGGCCGCTGGCTGGGGGTTGGTGTGATTGATCTCGCACTCTGGCTGAATCCTCTGAACGGTGAGAAACCGTCGGGAGAGGACTTGCGCAACGACCCGGCTTTTCATGAGCTGGAGCGCCTGACCGAACCTCAGCTAAAAGTTGTCCACGACGGCAATGGCAAGCCCACATCGCAATCCAGCCCGGTGGACTGGGCGGCGGTGCTCGAAGAGGCCGAAGAGCTGCGCTCCCGTGGCCGGGACCTGCGCCTGCTGGTCATCGTCACGCGGGCCTTGGCCAGCGAGGACGGGCTGGCCGGCCTCGCCCAGGGCCTGACGCTCATCGCCAGAACCTTCGACCAGCATTGGGAGACGATGCATCCGGCCTTGCGGGCAAACGCGTCGCCGCGCGAGGCCGCCCTGCGCCGCATCAATGCGCTGCTCGATCTCCAGAACGCCCAGAACGGCCTGCTGGCCAGCCTGCGCGGAACGATTTTCTTTTCGCCGCGCCAGGTCGGGCCGATCAGCGGACGCGATCTGGAACAGGCAGCGCTCGACGAGCGCGTCATGCTGCAGGAAGCGGCATCGGGGCTCAACGCCGCCGAGAAGGCGGCATTGGCAAGCGCGCACAACCAGCTGCTGAACCGGGTGCGCGCCGGATGCGCGGCCCAGATCGATCAAGCCGGCGAGGCGATGACGTCGCTTTTGGCCGATGCGCGTGCCGCGATCGCCGCCCTCGACGCGGTGGACGCCGCGCTCAACGCCCGTATCGAAGGCCATGGCGCCACCGTCCCGGAATTGAAGAAGTTCCTGCAGCGTTTGCTGACGACGCTGGAGCGGAATTCCGGTGCCGGCGCCGCGGCGAACGGTGCCGCGAAGCCCGCTCCGCAGGCAGCGTCGGAACCAGCAATGCCCGCCCGCAACGGTCATGGAGCCGAGACGATGGCAAGTGTGGCAAGTCCCGTGGAAGCGAGCGCCGGCCTGCCGGACCGGATCAGCTCGCGCGACGAAGTCGTCAAATGCCTCGACCTCGTCGTCGCCTTCTACGATCGCACCGAACCCTCCAGCCCCATCCCGCATCTCGCCCGGCGCGTGCGCCGGATGGTGCACATGGATTTCGTGGAACTGATGGAAGATCTCGCCCCGTCGGGGCTGAAGGAGTTCCGGCAGCTTGCCGGCGTCCCCGATCCCAAGAAGCCGGCCCAGAAGGATGAAAGGTAGAAAAGCATGCCAGCAGAGAGCAAAGCGAAGGTCATCGAAAGAAACCGCGCGCCGCGCGTGCAGATCGCCTACGACGTCGAAACCTACGGCAGCCCGACGACGATCGAACTGCCGTTCGTGATGGCCGTGATGGCCGATCTTTCGGGCGCCTCGCAGACCAAGGAAGCGTCGAAGTCGGTGCTCGACCGCAACTTCGTCGAAACCGACGCCAACCGCTTCCCGAAATTCATGGAAGCGATGGGGCCGCGCGTGAAGGCCAGGGTGAAGAACACCCTGCCGCAGGCCGAGGGCCAGGAGCGGGACGAAGAGCTCGCCGTCGACCTCACCTTCTCCAAGATGGGCGACTTCGCGCCGGACAAGGTCGCCGAGCAGGTGCCGCAACTGGCCGAGATCCTGAAGATGCGCCGTCAGCTCGAGGAGTTGCTGGGCTTCATGGACGGCCGCGTCGACGCCGAAAAGCGCATCGCGCAGCTTCTGAACAACGAGCCGCTGCTGAGCAAGATCGCCAGCCAGGCGATGGATGACGGCAAGGGCGAGGAGTAAGTCATGGCCGAACAGCAAAAGACCGCAGCCGCCACCGCCGAGGCGGAAGCCATCGATCTCGGCGAATTCAGCGGCCTCCTTGAAAAGGATTTCAAGGTCAAGAAGGACGACAGCGAGAAGCTGCAGCAACTGGTGCGCAACCTGGCCTTGGCCGCGCAGTCGCGCTCCGAGACCACGACCATCTCGTCCAACGCGATCAAGTCGATCAAGTCGCTGATCGCCGGCATCGACAAGATGCTGACGACGCAGGTCAACGAGATCCTGCATGCGCCGGAAGTGCGTGAGATGGAAGGCACGTGGCGCGGCCTCTGGTACCTGATCAACAACACCGAGACGGACACCAAGCTGAAGATCCGGGTGATGAACATCTCCAAGGAGCAGCTGGCCGACACGCTGGAAGACTATGAAGGCCAGATGTGGGACCAGAGCCCGATCTTCAAGAAGGTCTACACGGACGAGTATTCGATGCTGGGCGGCGAGCCGATCGGCTGCATCATCGGCGCCTACGAGTTCTCGAACCACCCGCGCGACGTCGGCCTGCTGCGCAACATTTCCGGCGTCTGCGCCTCGGCGCACACGCCGTTCATCGCCGCCGCCTCGCCGCGGCTGTTCCGCATGGACAGCTGGCAGGAACTGCCCAATCCGCAGGACCTGCAGATGATCGTGAACAACCCGGCCTATGCGTCGTGGCAGTCGCTGCGCGAAAGCGAGGACGCCCGCTATATCGGCCTCACCATGCCGCGGGTGCTGGCGCGCCTGCCCTACGGCTCCGAGACCGTTCCGGTGAAGGGCTTCACCTTCGAGGAAGAGGTGGGCGGCGACCACAACAAGTATGTCTGGATGAATGCCGCCTTCCCGATGGGCGTGAACATCAACCGCAGCCACAAGCTGTATGGCTGGGGCACGCAGATCCGCGGCGTCGAGAATGGCGGCACGGTGCTCAACCTGCCGGTGCACGCCTTCCCGACCGACGACGGCTCGATCGCGATGAAATGCCCGACCGAGGTCGCCATCGACGACCGGCGCGAGGCGGAACTGGCCAAGCTCGGCCTGATGCCGATCCTGCACCGCAAGAACACCGACCTTGCGGCCTTCATCGGCGCGCATTCGCTGCAGGACGACGAGACGCGCGCCGGGCGCCTGGTCGACCCGGACGCGCAGTCGAACGAGCGGCTGTCCGCCAACCTGCCCTACCTCTTCCCCGTCTCGCGCTTCGCGCACTACCTCAAGGCGATCGCGCGCGACAAGATCGGCTCGTTCAAGGAACGCACCGACATGGAGATCTGGTTGACCGAATGGATCAACCGGTACGTGCTGGCCAATCCAGCCTTTGCCGACGACAAGGCGCGCGCCAAGCGCCCGCTTGCCGCGGCCGAGGTCCAGGTCGACAGCGTCGAAGGGCGGCCAGGTTACTACAATGCCCGTTTCTATCTGCGTCCGCACTACCAGCTGGAAGGCATCAACGCCTCGCTCCGGCTGGTGTCGGAACTGCCGTCGGTGAAGGGCTGAAATTGCAGAAACGTCATCTTGTTTCATTTGAAAGCGGTGGAGAAAGACAATGGCAGTGAAGATCGATGGTTTTTTGAAAGTTCCGGATATCAAGGGGCCCAGCAAGCGCGACGGCCACGAGGACGAGATCGAGGTATACGGCGTCGACTACAAGATGATCGCGCCTTACGATCCCAATTCGCTGTCGCGCCGGGGGCGCGTGTCGATGGGGATGATCAAGTTCACCAAGCACTACGACAAGTCGTCGCCCTATCTGAAGAAGGCCCTGTTTGAGAACAAGGCGCTCGACGAGGTGAAGTTTTCGGCGCGCCGCACCATTGACGGCGAGACCAGCGACTATCTGGTGGTGACGCTCACCGACGCTTCGGTCATGGAATACGACATGCGGCAGGCCCCCGACGAGGCAGACCTGATCGAGGAAGAAGTCAGCTTCGCCTACAAGAAGATCAAGTTCGTCTACAACAAGGACGACGAGATCGAAATGGACGTCTATGTCGGCAAGTGAGGCCAAGCGGCCTGGCGCGAAGGCGCAGCTTGCCGGCAGTTCCCGGGCAAAGCGCGAGGCGGTCCAGCCCTCCCTCTGGGACCGCCTCGTCAACGACTTGCCCGGGCTGACGTCGGAGATCGACGGGCTGCGCCGCCTGCTGGAGGACGAACTCGGCGCCGAACGCGTCGAGGTTCTTCTCGCCGCCAGCGCGCGCGCCATCGATGCCGACGCGGAATTGACGGCCGAGCAGAAGCGACGCCTGCATCGGCTGGTCTTCCAGATCGAGCATCGCACCGAGATCGAAAGCCGGGGCGTGGTGGTTTCGGCACGCGTGCTTCGCGAAGCCGTCCGGCGCGACATCGAGGCATTGTTCAACACCGAGCGTTTTGAATCCGTTCCAATGCTTTCCGACGCCGAGCACGAACAGCCTCTGGACGAATTGCCGCCGCTCGCCGACTTTCCGGAAGTGCGCCGCAGTGTCGTCAATTATGGCGTGCCGTCGTTCTCCGGCCGCTCATCGCGGGATTTCGACCGCGACGCGCTGGCACGCGAGATCCGCGCAGTGCTCGCCACCTTCGAGCCGCGGCTCAAGGAAAGCGCCACGACGGTCAACGTCACGCTCGGCGACAAGACTGTCGGCCTCAAGATCGAGATCGACGCCGTGTTGATCATGACGCCGACGCCCGAACGCATGCGGCTGCGCACCACGATCAATCTCGACAACGGGCTGGCGCGAACCGAATTCCGGGAGACCTGAGATGGATAGGGTCTTCGTGGAGTACTACGAAGAAGAACTGACCCATATCCGGGCGCTGGCCGCGGAATTCGCCGACATGCATCCGGCGGTCGCCCGCAACCTTTCCCTCGACACCGTCCCCTGCCCCGATCCCTATGTCGAACGGCTGCTCGACGGCGTGGCGTTTCTTGCAGCTCGCACGCGGCTCAAGGTCGACGCGGAGCGTTCGCGCTTTTCGCGCGCCGTGCTCGACGTGCTTTATCCGGACCTGGTGACGCCGGCGCCGGCGACCGCAATGGCCGTGCTGAAACCTGGACAGCAGGTGCAGTCGATGATCGCCGGCCACGCCGTCGCGCGCGGCACGCGGCTGGTCTCGGGCCTGCATCCAGGGTTGTCGACGCGCTCGACCTTCACCACCGCGCAAGAGGTCACGCTGTGGCCGATCGCCATCGCTTCGGTCAGCTATTTCCAGGACCGCAGCGCGCTGGCGGCCGCCGGCATCGCCCAGGTCGGCGGCGTGCGCGGCGAAGCGGCATTCCGCATCGCGTTCGCCCGAACCGGAAAAGGCAAGCTCAGCGAATTGTCGCTCGACAGTCTCGACCTCTATTTCGCCGGACGCACCAAGGCGCCGCTCATCTTCGACGCGATCTTCGGCGCCTGTTCGGTCGTCGGCGCACGGGCGGAAGGCAAGACCAATCCGCTCGCGGCGCTGCCCGAGCCCGAAATGATCGGCATCCACGACGACGAAGCGCTGATGCCGCGTACCCGCCCGACCTTTGAGGGATATCGGCTGCTGCGCGAATATTTCATGATCCCCGAGCGCTTCCACTATGTGCGGGTCGCCGGGCTGCAGCCCGTGGTGCGCAAGTGCGATGGGGGATTGGAGATCATCTTCCTGTTCCGGCGTCCGGTGCCCGAGCTCGCCGATGTGGCCGTGGCCGATTTCGAGCTGTTCGCAACGCCGATCATCAATCTCTTCGAACGCGAGTGCAACGTCATCGAGATCGATCCGCGCCGGACGCGCCAGGTGCTGCATGCCGATCGCACGCGGGCGCGCGACTTCGAGATATTCCGGGTCACCCGGGTGGAAGACGCCGAGGCGGAAGGCAGCGAGGCGATAATCCCCGAACTGTTCAGCCTGGGACAGAACCGCGGCAGCGGCTGGGTCTATTCGACGGAGCGGCGCCCGCGACGGGCCACGGAGGACGAGCGGCGCGACGGCCTGACCCGCACCTCCTATACGGGCGACGACGTCTTTCTCACCGTCTCACGGCCGGCCGGCAGCCAGCCCAACCGGCCGCTCAAGCGGCTCGACATCATGGCGCTCTGCACCAACCGCGACCTGCCGATCCTGGACGACACGCCAGCGCTGACGCTGGAGACCGCCGATCCCGTGGAAGCGGTGCGGTTGCTCGGCGCGCTGCGGCCGCCGCAGCCGGCGATCCCGGCAGCGCTGCCGGCCGGCGCCGAAGGCGAATCCCGTGCCGACAACCTCGCCTGGCGGCTGGTGGCGCAGCTCTCGCTCAATTTCCTGAGCCTGGCCAAGGAAGGCCGCGGCGTCGATCCGCTGCACGCCTTGCTCGACCTCTACGCCGATCGCGGCGATCCAAGCGTTGCCCGCAACGTGCACTCGATCACCCGCATCGACTCGCGCCCGGTGATCGAGCGGCTCAAGATCGACGGGCCGATGTGTTTCGGACGCGGCACAGAGGTGACGCTGCATGTCGACCAGTCGGTGCTGGCGGGGCAAAGCACGCTGCTGCTTTCGGCCTTGCTTGCGCGGCTGTTCGCCCGCCATGCCGGGATAAATGGTTTCGTGCGGACGCGTACGCGGCTGCTGCAGAAGCAGGAGGATGTGCCATGGCCGATGACGCCCGGCAATCGCTACCTGATCTAGCGCAGCCGGCCCCAAACGAAGCCGAGGCGCTTTCGGAAGGGTACGACTTCTTCGAGTTGCTGCGCCGCCTGGAGCAGCGGCGCGGGCTGTTCGGCCATTCCGGAACCGCTGACCGTGAGCCGGCAAGGATCGGCCAGCATGTGCGCCTGAGCTTTTCGGCCAGGGACGTGGTCAAATTCCAAGACGCCAGGGACAAGGCTCCGGCGCGGGTGACGGTCGCCAATCTCGGCCTGCTCGGGCCGGAAGGGCCGATGCCGCTGCATCTGACGCGCTGGGTGCTCGACCGGCTCTCGCAGCGCTGGTTCACCGGCGCCGACGCCGAGCAGACCAGCGATACGACCTTCGTCGACTTCGTCAACATCCTGCAGCATCGCATGATCGCGCTCTATTACCGCGCATGGGCGGATGCGCATCCGGCGGTGCAGGTCGAACGTTCGGTCGACGGACGCGTACGCGCCATGCTGGAAGCCATGGCCGGGATCGGCCTTCCCGGCACGCAGGATCCGGAGCTGGACACGGTGCGGCTGCGCCAGGCCGCATCGCTGGCCAACCAGGTCGACGGCGCCGAGCGGCTGACGCTGTTTCTCGCCACCGCCTTCAAGGTGCCGGTGCAGATCAAGGAATTCGTCGCCGCCTGGATCACGATCCCCATGGCGCTGCAGAGCCGCATCGGCAAGGCCTATGCGTCGCTCGGCGGCGGCGCGACGATCGGGCCGCGCGTCTTCAGCCGCCAGAGCCGGATCGAGCTGCGCGTCGGACCGCTCAGCCTCGACGACTTCAAGTCCTTCCTGCCGGGCGAACGGCGCTTAGCCCTGTTCAAGAAGGCGGTGCGCGACATGATCGGCGAAGCGCTCGACGTCGATCTCAGGATCGTGCTCGCGCGCGACGCGGTGCCTGCGCCGAAGATGGGGACCATCCAGCTCGGCCGAACCTCCTGGCTTTCACGCCCCGCCGAAAAGGGCGACGCCGACGATCTCAGGCTGCGCACCATCGTCGGCTGGCGGCCGGAAATGGCGGAGGCAGCCGCATGAGCCTGCTTCTGACCCTGGAACAAGGCCCGCGCTCGCAGGTGGTCAGGCAGGCCCGGCTGGACGAGGGCGAGCTGGTGATCGGCCGCAGCGCCGATGCCGGCTGGCAGATCGACGATCCGGACATGTTCGTCTCGCGGGCGCACTGCAAGATCAGCGGCGGCCGCGACGGCTATTACGTCACTGACACGTCGAGCAGCGGATTGTTCATCGACGATTCCGAGAACCCTCTCGGCACCGGCAGGTCGGCACGACTGCAAAGCGGCATGCGGCTGCGCATGGGCGACTATGTGTTGCATGTCGAGGTCCAACCCAGCGCCGGCCATACGTCGATCGGCCAGGCGCCGATCGCCAACGCCGCACCGGCATGGTCGCCGCCGCAATCGCGCACGCCTCCCAGCATCGGCGGCGACGATTTCTTCTCGGCGAAGGTCGAGGAAGAGCCGCAGCGACCGCGCCCGGCCGGCCTGCCCAATCCGTTCGAACAGCCTGTGCCCGGAGCTTACGACCGCGCCTCGAGCCAGCGCAGCTCGCCCGCCTTCGACGACCCGTTCAGCCTCGATCCGGTGGCGACGCCGGTCTCGGGCGACGAGCCCGCCGCCGGCCGGTCGGATCCGTTCGGCTTCGGCGAGATGCCATCGCGCAACGATGCGCCCGAGCTTGCGCCGAAACCGTCCGGCTTCGACGATTTCAGCTTCGGGCCAGCCGCGACGCCCGCTGCCGGCAACAGCGCCAACGCAGCCGGCCGCGACGAGCGGCCCGCCGAGAAGTCGAAGGCCGCCCGCCCATGGGAGGTACCGGCGCAGGTGGCCGCCCCCCCTGCCCCGCCGTCTCGCCCTGTCGCCGCGCCAAGGCCATCTCGTTCGACGCAACCGGCGCCGAACGACATGGCGCTGCGCGCCGCGTTCCTGCGCGGCATGGGCGTCGAGGAGGCCGATTTCCCCGGACGCGACGCGATCGCCGAAATGGAGAAGTTCGGGCGGGAATACAGGCTGATGCTCGATGGCCTGATGCAGCTTTTGCGCAAGCGCACCGAGGAGAAGGGCAGCGCGCGCGTCGCCCAGACCATGGTCGGCGCCTCCGAGGTCAATCCGCTCAAATTCCTGCCGACGGTCGAGGATGTCATCGTCACCATCATCGCGGAACGCAGTCCGGGCTTTCTCTCCGGCGAGGCGGCGATCGGCGACGCGGTCAAGGATCTCGCGCAGCATCACGTGCGCGCGTGGCGCGGCGTCCAGGCGGCGCTGCGGCGCATGATCGACCGTTTCGATCCGGCCGCGATCGAGGAAGAACTCAAGTCCAATTCGGCGATCGGCAATCTGCTGTCCGGCGGGCGCAATGCCAAGCTGTGGGAGCTTTACCAGAAACGCCATCGCGACATCGCCCAGAGCGCGGAATCGAGCTTCCTGGGCGAGATCGGCGCAGACTTCAGGGATGCATATGAAGAGGAGTAGGGACATGATCGACAGACGCGAATTCATCATTGCCATCGGCGCCACGGGGCTGCTTGCGGCTTGCCAGAGCGGCCCGCCGAAACCGTCGGTCATCTCGGTCAACGTGACCGGCGGCGCCGGCATGAACCCGGGACCGGGCGGCGGCGACCGGCCGGTGACGGTGTTGGTGATGCGGCTTGCCAGCACCGGCAAGTTCAATTCGGCCGATTATTTCGCGTTGCAGGGGGGCGCCAGCGCGGCGCTCGGGGCCGATCTGATCGGCATGGACACGATCTCGGTGGCGCCGGGCAAGACCGCGGCCAAGACCATCACGGTCGAACCGAATGCGACGGCGCTCGGCTTCGTCGCGTTGATCCGCGAACCCGGCGGACGCAACTGGCGCACGACCAAGTCGGTTTCGCCGGGGTCGAAGTTCACCATCAATGTCGGCCTCGGCAAGGGCGGCATTTCCGCCTGACGGCGAGACAACCACGGCAGTGCAGAGAGTGGCAGCATGAGCGACGCAAACAGGGTGCTGTGGTCGGAGGGCCTGTTTCTCAGGACCCAGCATTTCCAGCAGCAGGACCGGTTCTTCGAAGGCATGGTGCGCGGCGCCTTGCAGGCCGGCCAACTCCATACGTTCGGCTTCCAGCAGCTGACGCTCGACCAGTCGCTGCTCGATGCCGGCCAGGTGTCGATCGTGTCCGCCCGGGGCATCTTCCCGGACGGCACGCCCTTCTCCATCCCGGAGCTGATGGATGCGCCCAAGCCGTTGCCCGTCACTGCCGACACCGGCGCCGGGTCGGTGCTGGTGGCGCTGCCGCTCGAGCCGCCCGGCGGCGTCGGGTTCGATCCGGCGCATGCCGCATCGACGGGCGCGCGCTACCACGGCAAGATCGTCCCGGTGCGCGATGCCGTGCAGGGCGGCGCCGACCCGGAGGAAATCGAAGTCGCCCGGCCGCAAGCGGTGCTGCTGGCGCCCGGCAAATCGGTCGGCGGCTACACGGCGCTGCCGGTCGCCGATGTCAAAGGCGTGCGCGCCGATGGCGGCGTCTCGCTCGACCCGACCTTCCTGCCGCCGACACTGATCACCGGCGCCGTGCACTGGTACCGGCAATTGCTGCAGGAGGTCGTCACCGGCCTCGACCAGATCGCCGAGGCGCATGGCAAGATGGTGATGGGCGGGGCCGGCCGCAGCGTCGAGGACCTCTTGATGCTGCACCTCGCCAACGCCGCGCGGCCACGCCTTGCCCATATGCTCGCGCAGGACGTCTTCCATCCGGCCGAGCTCTATCTCGAACTTGCCGGCCTCGCCGGCGAGATGGCGACCTACGGCTCGAGCTCCAGGCGGCTCGGCGAATTGCCGGCCTACGACCACATGGCGCCCGGCCCCGCCTATATGGCGCTGGCGGACGCCTTGCGTTCGCTCATCCTCAGCCTGCGCTATATCGAGCCGAAGTCGCGCGCGCTGCCGGTCATGCGGCACGCGACCAATGTCTGGAAGGTGCGCATCGACAACCCGAAGCTCCTGGTCGCCAGCCGCATCGTCATCCGCGTCGGCTCCGAGCTTTCGGAGGATGCGCTGCGCAAGATCTTCGTCAACCAGGCGACGGTCGGCTCGGCAGACCAGTTCGAAGGCCTGTGGAAGTCGCGCCTGCCGGGCATACCGCTGAAACCGCTTCATTCGCAGCCGCGCGAGATTCCTTATGACGGCGACCGGCTGTGCCTCGAGCTCGACCAGAAGAGCGAGCATTGGGCCTCGCTGCTCGACGCCCCCGGCTTCGTCATCGGCGTTTCCGGCGTGCTGCCGAGCGAGCCGCAGGTCGACTGCTATTCGGTGAACAGGTGAGGCCATGAGCCGGGATGATCCTTTCGGACTGTCGGAGGATCGCGAGCGCACCCGCATCCGGCTGACCGGTGCCGCGCCCCGGCCGATGGCGCCGCTGGCGCCGGGCGCGCCGGTGAAGCGGGCGCGCGCCCATCCCAACACGCTCATCAACATCTTCGCGCCGCTGCTTGAATTCGCGCCGGAGCTCGAAAGCGCGCTGGCGCCGGAGAACCCGGAGGTGATGCGCACGCGCCTGCTCGACGAGCTGGTGCGGGCGCGCGACGCCTCCGTCGCCGCGGGCTCCTCGCTGGAACGCGCCGACCAGGCCGCATGGGCGGTAGCGGCGCTGCTCGACGATCTCGCGCTCAACACGCCATGGGGCGGCGCCAGCGCCTGGCCGCGCCAGCCGCTGGTGGTGATGCTGCGCGGCGACGTCGATGCCGGCACCCAGTTCTTCACCCGCCTCGACGAGCTGGAGCGACATCCCAACCGCGACCGCGAAATGCTGGAGCTGCAATATTACTGCCTGGCGCTCGGCTTCCGCGGCAAGTACCGCGTGCCCGGCCGCGCCGGCGACCGTTCGCTCAATGCCGTGCGCGTGGCGGCGGCGCGCTTCCTGCGCAATGCGGACGCCGAGGACGCCCCGCTGTCGCCGAACTGGAAGGGCGTGATCGCCTCCGACGAGCCGCGGCGTTTCATCGTTCCGATCTGGGTGATGGCGCTGGCCGCAATTGTCGTCGCCGCGGCTGCCTATATCGGCCTGTCGATGGGCTTGAGCAGCCAGGCGGTCGAGCTCTCCGCGCTGGTGCGCACGCTGCCGCCTGCCTCGCGCGGCGACGTTACCCGCGCCGCGCCCAAGCAGGATGCGCCCGAGCCCGAGGCGCCGCAGCCGGTCGATTTCGCGCTGCTGCCCGAGTTCAAGACCGCGGCGCCGGACGAGCTGAAAGCTGCGCTCAGCGGCACCGAGAGCGTCTCGCTGGCCAAGCTGATCATCCAGTCCTCCAACCCCGAGCTGTTCCAGTCTGCGCGGCCGACGCTGACTGAAGGCTACGAGCCGCTGATAGCGTCGATCGCCAAGGTGATCCTGGACAACAAGGAGCTGATCGGAAAAATCACCGTCGTCGGCCATACCGACAATGTGCGCCTGCAAAAGTCCAATCCGTTTGCCAGCAACCAGCGGCTGTCGGAAGCCCGCGCCGAAACCATAGCCAAGCTTCTGGTGCAGGCGGGCGTGCCGCAGGAGAGCATCTCGTCCGAGGGCCGCGCCGAAACCGATCCGGTGGCCGACAACTCGACACGCGAGGGCCGCGCGCTCAACCGGCGCGTCGAGGTCCTGGTCGAGAAGAGGCTCTGAGATGTTCATCCTGCGCTTCCTCTGGGCCGTCATCACCTCGCGTTTCCTGTGGACGCTGATCGGCATCGCGCTGCTTTCGCTGCTGATCTGGGTGTTCGGCCCGATCGTGCAGGTCGGTCCTTACGCGCCGTTCGAATCCGACAATGTCCGCATCGCCATCATCGCCGGGCTGATCATCCTGTGGCTGATCTGGCTGATCGTCGCACAGCGCCGCGCGATCCGCGCCAACCGCATGTTCGTCGCCGAGATCGCGGCGCCCGTCGCCGAGAAGCAGCTCACGCCCGGCGAGGAGAGCGTCGCGGCGGTCGGAGCGAAGTTCGGCGAGGTGATGGCCGAGCTCAAGCGCCGCAAGCTCGGCGGCCGCAAATTCCTGCGCGAAATGCCCTGGTATGTGATCGTCGGGCCGCCGGCGACCGGCAAGACCACGGCGCTGCGCCAGTCAGGGCTCAATTTCCCGATCGACCTCACCGACGATCTGCAGGGCGTCGGCGGCACGCGCAATTGCGATTGGTTCTTTTCCGAGAACGCGGTGCTGATCGACACCGCCGGCCGCTACGTTCAGCAGGAAAGCCAGCCGGATGTCGACGCGGCGGAGTGGTTGGGCTTCCTCGATCTTTTGAAGAAGCACCGGGGCCGACGCGCGCTCAACGGCGTCATCGTCGCGCTGTCGATCGACGCGCTGTCGGAGGGCGACGAGGCGATCAAGGCGCATGGCAGAAAAATCCGCCGCCGGCTGGCGGAGTTGAACGATCGGCTCGAGATCCGCCTGCCCGTCTACCTGATGCTGACCAAGGCCGACCTGATCAAAGGCTTCGAGGCCTTCTTCGGCGGCTTGTCGACGGCGGCGCGCGAGCAGGTGTGGGGAACCACGTTCCCGCTCGATGCCCGCGTCAACGCCGGCACGATCCAGACCGAGCTTGCCAGGCTCGCCGCCGAGCTTGAGCGGCGGCTGGTGCCGCGGCTCGAAGACGAGGACAAACTCGGCCAGCGCGCCGATATCTTCCGTTTCCCGGCACAGCTGGCGAGCCTCTCCGAGCCGATCCAGGTGCTGGTCGAGGCGATGTTCGGCGAAAGCCGCTACGAGGAGGCCGCCTGGCTGCGCGGCCTCTATCTGACCTCGGCGACGCAGGAAGGCGCGCCGATCGACCGGCTGACCGCCGCCCTTTCCTCGTCCTTCGGATTGCCGCCGCGGCGCGCCATGCCGGCGGCGCGCGTCGAGAAGCGCAGCTTCTTCCTCAGGAACCTGCTCACCGAAGTGATCTTCAAGGAAGCCGGCCTCGGCACATTCGATCCGCTGGCGCAAAGGCGCCGCGCATGGATCTGGCGCGGGGCCGCCGCCACCTGCGCGCTCGCCGCCCTGCTCGCCGGCGGACTGTTCACCTGGTCCTATCTCGACAACCGCAATGCGATCACCGAACAGGCTGGCCAGTTCGAGGCGCTGCAGCAACCGCTAACGGATGTCGCGGCGATGCCGGCCGCGGTCGAGCAGCCGACCATGGACGGGGCGCTGGCGGCGATGGACGCGGTGGCGACGGCCCGCACCGCGCCGCCGGACGCGATCCATAATCTGCTCGGCCCGACCGCCTCGGCAGAGCTGGTGCGCGCGCAGACAGACACCTACGACCACGCGCTGCGCAACGTGCTGGAGCCGCATATGGTCGCGCTGCTGGAGGCCACGATGTGGCGGCAGATCCGCGATCCGGATTTCATGCTCGGCGCGCTGAAAACCTACCGGATGATGACCGGCCTGTCGCAGATGGACACCGATTTCGTCCAGAACTGGTGGGTGAACAGCCTGCCGCAATTTGCGCCGGCTGCGCCCTTTCCGACCCCGGATGCCGAAGAGCACCAACTTGCCGCGATCCGCCGCATGGCGGTCGACGACAGCTACATCGCGCCTGACAAGGAACTGGTCGCCGAGGCGCTGAAGACGGTGTGCACCATCTCGCTGCCGGAGCGGGCCTACAAGCAGCTTCTGGCCGACCCGGAAGTGGCGGCGGTCAAGGAATGGGTGCCGGCCAATTTCGCCGGACCGAACGGCGCGAAGGTGTTCGCGCGCCGTTCCGACAAGACGCTGCGCGTCGGCGTTCCAGGCCCCTATACCTATGCCGGCTTCCACGATGCGATCCTCGACCGGGTCGAGGACGTCGCGGGACAGGCAGCACTCGACCGCGCCGTGTTTGCCGGCGGCTGCTCGGAGAATTCGGAGACGTCTGTCTCGGCGCTGTCGGAAGACATACTGAAGCTCTATTACGACGATTACATCTCGCAGTGGGATAGCTTCCTGCGCGACATGCGGCTGGCGCCGCTGACCGACCTCAACGTCGCCAGCGAGAACCTCAAGGATCTCTCCAGCGCCGACTCCGCATTGAAGCGCCTGCTGACCGCGGTGGTACAGGAGACCGATCTGACCCGCTCCGACGATGCGGCGGCGAACGACAAGAACGCCGCCAACACCGGCTCGAAGCTGCTCAGCAAGCTCGGTAAACTCGGCAAGGTGGTAAAGACCGGCGCAAAGCTCCTGCCACGCGCGGGCTCGGCCGATCAGGTCGACATGACCGGCAGCCTGGTGGCCGAGCATTTCAAGCCGCTCAAGGGCACGATCGCCCAGGTCGACGGCCAGCCGCCGGCGCTCGACGCCGCCGTCGTGGCGCTGACGGCTCTGTCCAACGTGCTGCAGACGGTCACCGCCAACCCCAATCCGCAGGACGCCATCAAGAAGCAGGGCGGGCTTGCCGAACTGACTGGCGCGGTCGCGAGACAAGCGCAGATCCTGCCTTCGCCGATCAACGACTGGCTGGGCGGCATTGCCGGCGACACGAGCGGCCTGTCGCAAAAAGCCGTCACCAATGAGCTCAACGCCATCTGGCGCGCCGATATCCTGCCGTTCTGCCAGGCTGCGCTCAACAACCGCTATCCGTTCAGCCCGGACAGCGCGGTCGACGTCAACGTGCGTGACTTCCAACGCCTGTTCGGGCCGACCGGCCTGATCGATGCCTTCACCAACGACCATTTGATCAACTATGTCGACACCGCCAGCGAGCCGTGGAAATGGCGCGCCGATTTCGGCCTCGATCCTGCAGCGCTCGCGGCCTTCGAGCAGGCGCGCCATATCCGCGACGATCTCTTCCCCGGCGGCACCGGCCCGGTGATGAATTTCACCCTGGAGCCAAAGGACCTGTCGCCCAACGTGGCTCGCATGACGCTCAACCTCGATGGCCAGACCATGGAATACTACAACAACGCGACCAGGCCGCAGCCGATGACATGGCCGGGCAAGGACGGCACCGGCGTGATCTCGCTGGCCTTCCAGCCGGTCGACGGCTCCCCCGAAGTGATGCTCAACGAGACCGGCAGCTGGGCGTGGCTGAGAATGCTGCGCGGCGGCCGCTTCAACGCGACCAAGCTCACCGACGTCTACAGCCTGCGGCTCGGCACCAAGGGGATGTGGGCCGATTTCGAGCTCAAGGCGGCCAGCGTCGAGAACCCCTACACGCTTGAAATGTTCAAGAAGTTCACATGTCCGCCGCAGATCTGATCCTGCCCGGCTTCTACGGCAAGATGCCGGCCGCCGGCGATTTCGTGACGCGCCGGCTGCCGGGCGATTTCGTGCGCGTGTGGGACCGCTGGCTGGCGCAGCACATCGTGCCGCTGTTCGGGCTCGAAGCGTGGCCGACAAGCACGGCGCTGCGCTTCCTCAGTGGCCCTGGTGCCTTCGGCGGCTCGGCGGGCATCGTGCTGCAAAGCGCCGACAGGGTCGGTCGGCAATTTCCATTGAGCGTCGTCGCAAGGCTCCCGGAGGCGCCCCTCAAGCTGGCCTATGCGGACGCGTGGTTCGAAGGGGTCGAGAATGCGGCGCTTGCCGCGCAACGCGGAGAGTTGACGCCCGACCAACTCGACGCAGCGCTGGGCGTGCTGCCGGTTCCGCTTGTCGATGGCGAGGGCGATGTCATCGACGGGCTGGCGGCGTGGACGGGGCATACGGATATTTTCGACATTGATCCGCAGGCACCGCAGCCGACGCTCGAGCGGATATTTGCCGCAAGCTGGGAGACCAGCTGATGTGGCAGGTCGAGAACGATACGCCGTTTATGGCAAGCGGGATCTGGACCCGAGGTCGGGACGGAGGCGAGGTCTGGATGGTCGCCGTAAGATGCAGCCTTCGCATCAATCCGGATGGGACAACGGCTGTCGCCGATGAACAAGAGCCCCCGGTCGTGGCCCCCAAATTCGGCAGCGGGCCGGGCGCCGGCAGTCTGGTGTACGATTCCGATTTCTACCTGACGAAACCGACGACCGACGTGCTGCTGCGCGGCCATGCCTACGCCGCTGAGGGCAAACCGGCGACGTCCGTGGACGTGAGTTTGAGAATAGGTGACCTGCAAAAATCTCTCCGAGTCACCGGGGATCGCGTCTACCAGCACTCAGTCTCCGGTGTCAGTGTCGGATCGCCGCAGCCTTTCATGCGCATGCCGCTGGTCTACGAGCGCGCGTATGGCGGGCGCGAGCCCGATCCGGTCAAGGATCCGGCGCGGCCCCACTTCGACCAATACAACCCAGTCGGGACCGGACTGGTGCCCGTGCCCGGCAAGATCGCTCCGAATATCGAAACCTTGGGCTCTAACGGCGGCAGCAAGGCGGCCGGTTTCGGACCGATCCCCGCGCATTGGCGCCAGCGTGTCCAACATGCCGGGACCTATGATGAAGCCTGGCAGAAAAATCGGTTCCCGCTCTATCCGTTCGACTTGGATGACCGCTTCTTTCTTTGCTCTCCCGAGGACCAGCGGCCGAAACATTTCTTCCGGGGGGGAGAGCCTGTGGAATTGCTGAACCTGACGCCGACCGGGCGCATGGCATTTCTTTTACCTCGCCTCGCCTTCCGGTTTGAGACGGACATCAAGGGCAAACCACGCATTACGCACCGGGGGACCCTGCACACCGTCGTAATCGAGCCTGACGTGCCGCGGGTGGTGCTGGTCTGGCGAACGTCGTTGCCGGCGCATGCCGATGTGCAGCGGCTGGACCGGACGCGCGTGAGCCTGTTGTCGGTGACGAACGCACACCCACGCTCGGTCCCGTCCGGGATCGATGAGGCTTGGCGCGATCCTGATGAAGAAGGTGGTTAAGGGCGATGAGAGTGGCGCTTATCGGATCAGGAGCCCGAACGGCCGTTGGCATGACAGCGGCGGCGACAGCGGCCGCGGTGCGTGCCGGTATCGCCGGTTTCGGCGAACATCCTTTCGTGGTGGACACTGCCGGCAAGAGCATGATCGTGGCCCTGGCGCCATACCTCGACATAGATGTGAGGGGAGCGGCCCGGTTAGCGGAACTGGCGGCGCCCGCCGCAGTAGAGGCCGTCGGACCTTCATCAGCGCCTTGGTCCGGCGAACTGCCGGTCTCCCTGTTCGTCGGCTTGCCGTCTGCCCGGCCGGGCCGCGCAAGCGACGTTGCGACCATCGTCGTTGACCGGCTGCGCGAGGAACTGGCTCCTCTGTGCCGCATCGAAAAAACCATCGTCATCGAATCCGGGCACGCTGCCGGAACGATGGCGATCGAAAGGGCGTGGCAGGCGGTGCGGTCGGGCGCCTGCGAGTTCGCGCTGGCAGGTGGCGTCGATTCCTATCTGGAGCCGGAAACGTTGGAATGGCTGGAAGAAAGCGATCAGGTTCACTCGGCCGGGGCGGAGAACAATCCCTATGGTTTCATCCCCGGTGAGGCCGCCGGGTTTGTTTTGCTGACGACCACAGCCGCGGCGCAAAGGTATCAACTCTCAGCGGCGCTAGAGCTCATGTCGGTTGCCATCGCTCGCGAAACCAACCTGATCAAGACCGATACCGTGTGCACCGGCGAAGGCCTGCTGGCGATGTTTCGAAACCTGGCCGGCGACCCGCCCGCAATTAAGGTAGACCATCTGTATTGCGACATGAACGGCGAGCCTTACCGTGCTGACGAGTTTGGCTTTGCGAGCATCCGCGCGGCCGAGCTGTTCCGCGCGCCCGACGCCTTTACGGCGCCCGCAGATTGCTGGGGCGACGTGGGCGCGGCTTCCGGTCCACTACTGCTCATGCTGGCCGAGGCGGCTACCAGGAAACGTTATGCCGAGGGACCTGTCCTGGCGGCATTCACGAGTTCGGAGTCGGGCGAACGCTGCGGGTTCCTCGTCCACGACCGCACGGAGGCGCGGACGCACTGATGTCGGTAACCGTCAAGATCAACGGCACGATGAACGGAATCGTTCACAAGGGCAGCTCCGACTTCGCGATGAGCACGGCTCCCGACGTGTGCAAGACACCCAGCCCCGGCGGACCTGTGCCCATCCCGTATCCCGTCATCATTTCGAACGCCAGCGACTTGGCCAATGGCACCACGACCGTCACGGCGGACGGGAACTCCTGCGCCATCAAGGGCTCTGAACTCAGCCGCTGCTCGGGCGATGAGGCTGGAACCGCGGGCGGTGTCGTGTCGAGCACCTTTATGAAGGAGGCGACATGGATCACGTATTCCTTCGATGTGAAGATGGATGGGGCGAACGTGTGCCGGTTCAGCGACAAGCTGAAGATGAACCACGGCAACACGATCTGCATGGCGGGCATTATCCCCGACGTGTGTAAGGCCGGCAGCAATCCGCTGATTATCAAATGCTCCGACTACAAAGAGGAACGGAACAAAGAGAAGCGTGAGTGCGACATAAAGTGCATGTGCGCCAAATGTCTGGCGATGAACAAGCAAGGCGATTTTCGGCGTCAGGCCTCGCACGCGCCGCGGTCGGGCGGGCGAAAAAGCTTGCGCAAGCTCGGCAACGCGGGGGCCAACGCCTACCGCAAGGCGCTGACCGACCAGCTCCCCCCCAAAGGCACCGCCAAGCCCGACGACATCAAAGACAACTTCGTCCACAAATGCGCGCATGACAGATGGAAGGATCAGGGAGCCAAACCCAACCTGCCGGGGATGAGCCCTGATCACATGAAGGAAATCCAGGTGGGCGGTGCGACCAAGGACTTCGCGAACCTTAGGATGATGCCGTCCAAACCGAACGAATGGATTGGTTCGAAGATGAGGGCCTTCAAGACCACCGATTTTACCTACGCGAACGGGAAAAAGGTCAAGGCACACACGGGCGTCACGCTCGATTGCTGCAAATAGATGGATGGGAACGATGGCCAAGGATATCCGTGCACGGCTACAGGCTCTGGTCTCGAAACTATATCAGGCCCGGGAAGAGTTCTACCAGGTGGCGTTCGGTCAGTCCGCCGACCAGGTCCTCGGGCCGCCTGCCTCTGAGCAACAGCTACAGGCCTTCGAACGCAGCCTTGGTTACGCGTTGCCTCCAAGCTATCGCGAGATGCTGCTGCTGCACGATGGCTGGGTAGCCCTGGAGGACGAAGCAGACCTCTTGTCCCTGGCGCAGCGCCGTGAGGAGGAAATTCGTGACCGCGTCAAAAGCTTCAAGAAAATGATGCGCGAGGGAGAAGACCCCTACAATCCGGATAATCTGCTGATCGTCGGCGGCGCGGATACCACCTTTGTCGTTTACCTCGACATCGACGCCCGCCGGGCCGACGGCGAAATGGACGTCGTGGAATACACCTACGAAGAAGGAGAATTGGCCCGGCATAAGGATATGGCTGCATATCTCAAGAGCAATTACGACGAGGTGCGCGCGTGGATCAAGGACGAGAAGGGGGCGGACACCGGTCCGGACCCTAAAGAGTAACCAGGGATTCCAGATGACGTCTCCCGCACTCCTGACACTGCCCTCCCCCGGAGATCTCGACTCTCCCTTGCTGGAGATCGGGCTCGACCTCACTATCTATGCAGAACGCCTATCGGTACCTGAATGGGAAGCGGTTCTCGATATCTACCGAAAATACGCGCCGGCAGACGTCTGGACGAAGGTTAAGGCTTCACCGGATATCGGCTTCAACAGGCTGCCGGCCGGCGACTATATCAACGCTCCGCTTTCGGATGACGCAACATTTCCGTTCCTGCACCGTATCCGTCATCGGACCATCCGAGGATGGCGCACGGAATTTCGCATCTGGGACGGCAAGCTCTCGCAAGGCTGGAGCGCCTGCATATACCGTCTCGCGCATCAGGCCAACGAGCCGGAGCACGCCTTCTACCGGTTTCTCTTTCCCTGGGACACGGCACCGGCTCTGGTGGCAAGCCTAGCCAACGAATTGGGAAAACACATCCAATATCTGTCCGGCCATGCCGGATTTTGTCACCTGTACGATCCCTACTTCAAGACAGCCGCTTTCGCCCAGATTTTCCCGTGGGCGAAACGCTACTGGGCTGTCGATGTCGAGGATTTGAACGCGGCCTTGCCGTTCATGCACAATGGCATGAAGGCAATTTCCTGGCTCACCTTCATCGGCGCCAAGTTCCTGGCCGATCCAAAACTCGCGCCCCAGCGACAGTCGTTGAAGACGATACCCGGCGCGGTGCTCAAGCCCTGCGGGTCCGGCGCACTGCTTCAGCTCGGGGAGAAACCCATCCTGGGCGACCGACACCGCCGGGAGCCTGAACTGGCCTCCTATTTCGCGGCCGGGTCTCTCCTCGATCCAGTATTGCTGACGGACATCACCGAATTCGAAGGACCGTTCGCCGAGAGGGCCTGCACGGTGGACTGGATCCATCGATTTGCCGCGCCGAAGGCCTGGACGTCCGCATAAACCTCGTGACCGTGCCCGGTTCAGTCAGCCAAGCAGGGCAGCCGCCCTTCCCCAGGCCTCCACCTTGTCGGCCACGGGCAAATTCGGACCGAAATCTCCGAAATGGGCTTCGAATGCCTGGCCGATTTCCGCTGGGTCGAGCGTGAAGAGATCCGCGTTGCGCGCCTCCGGAAAAAGCTCGAGCAACGCGCCGCCCGCCGCCACGGCGAGCGCCGGATCGCGCATCTGGTGAATAAGCCAGTTCAGGATCGTGCGGTCACCCAGCATGCCGGCCCCGCGCACGGCAAGCGACGCGGTGTCGGGCGACTTCAGCAACCCGCCCATCCAGGCCCGGACATCCTTGTCCGGCCCGATCTTCACAATGGTGCGCAAGGCAATCAGCGCGTCGGGTCCGTTCGCCAGGACCTGCTTGTGCAGTTCGGGCTTTGCCAGAGCGGCGTGACCGAGTTCGTTCAGCGCCAGGGCGCTGGAAAGGCGCACCGCCTCGTGTTGCGATTCCAGGGCGGCAGCGATCTCGCGCACCAGGTCGGCGCGCCTCACCTTGCCGGCAAGGCGCAGGCTTGTTGCGCGCACGCGCATATCAGGATCGCGGACAAGGCGGACGAGGAGGTCCTTGGGATCCACGCCGTGCTCCAGGCATGCGGCAACCGCGAGATAACGCTTGAACCCATCCTCGGAAGCGATCCAGTTGCGCACCAGCGGTCCGATCGCCTTAGCGTCATGCCATCCAAGCGCGCCGACCAGCCCATGCACTTCGTCGTCCCGCGTGCGGCCCAGTTCCACGGCTTCGAGAATACGTCGCCCATCCGTCTGTTCTATTGCCGTCCAGCCATAGAGGAACAGTTCGCCCCTCTCGGGAAAGTCATCATAGGCGGCGATGATGAATGGCCAGGCGGCAGCTCCGGCAACGCGCACACCGTCCAGATTGGCCTCCAATCGCCGGTCGATACCCGCGATAGCTTTCTCGTCCGGCGGCTTCTGCGCCGCCAGCATGTCGCGCTGCGCCCAGAGGAATGCGGCCTGCTCGACGTGCTGGCGTACGATGTCGGGGACGATCTGCTCTTGCGCCGCGATAGGCGGCCGGTTCAATTTCACCGCGCCCGCCATCTGATCGTCAATTCAGGCTGATCGACCCGCCGCGCATGCGGTTGGTCGCGGTCGCATGGCTGGCGACATAGGTGCCGCGGATAGTGATGCGGCCGTCCGCCTCCATCAGAATCGTAGCCTTGCCACAACGCAGTTCAAGCCGCTCCTCGGCATGGATCCGCACGCGCTCGCCATCGCGAAAGACCTGAGCTCCTGTTGGCTTTTTGGCGGGCTCTACGATACGGCCGACGATCAGCGGCTTTTGCGGATTGCCGTCTTCGAACAGCAGCGCGACCTCCTGTCCGATCATGTCGGAACTCAAGGCGGCCAAGCTGCGTGCCGGCAACGCTGTTTCCCGGGGATTGCCGGGAAAAACGACCAGCGGCTTGTCGTCGTCAAAGCCAAGAAACTGGCCAATGACGACACCGTCGATGCGATTACGCAGCTTTGCCATGCGCCCTCCTAATTCTCCGCAATCTTCGAGCCCTTCATGGTGATGTCGCCCGATGCCTTGATAACGATCTTGCCCGATCCCTTGACCGAGATATCCTTGCCCTCGATCGCGATCGAGCCGTCCTTCTTCATCATGATCTTGGCCGACCCGGTCTGGATAAGGATCTCGTCGCCTGCATTGATCACCAGCTTCTTGCCGACATTGATCGCGCTGTTTTGGCTAATGCCGATCGAACTGTCCTTTGCGACACTCAGCGAATGGGCGCCTCCGACATTCGTCGAGTCATCCGCGCCGATGCTTGCGCTGCGCGCAGCACCGACGTTGAACGATTGAGCGCTCCCAATGGTGACGCTTTGATCCGCGCCGATATTGACGGTCTGCCCGGCTCCGACATTCCAGCTGTCGTCAGCCCCGATATCATGGCTTTGGCTGATGCCGACACTGACAGCGCGGGTCGCGCCGATGGTGTTAATCTGCGCCGCGCCCACGGTTCTGGTTTCGGCGGCCCCCACCGTATCGACGCGCGCCACGCCCACCGTGACCGTCTGATTGAGCCCCACGGTCTGCGAATGATTGGCGTCGATGTTCTCCGTCGAATTGGCGACGACGTGTATCGTCTCGTTGGCCATAACCGTCAGCGACCGGTTCGCGCCCACCGTTTCGGTATCGTTCGAGCCGATATTCGTCGTCTGGTCGACGCCGATCTTGACCGTCTTGTTGTTGCCGACGTCCTCGTCGAGGTTGTGGCCGACGGAGTGCTTGGCGTCGTGGTCGATGCGGTCTGACTGGTCGTGCTGGACCGTCTTGTTGCGGTCGTGCTTGATCAGCAAATGGTGGTCCTTCTGGGCCTGGAAATTGACCAGCTCGGAGCCCGCCTTGTCCTCGAACATCAGCTCGTTGTAGCCGCCACCGCCTTTCGAAGAATTCGACTTCCAGCCCGATTGCGTGGCGTTGCCCGGCAGGCCGTAAGGCGGCATCTGAGACGCGTTGTAGACACGGCCGGTGATGATCGGCAGGTCAGGGTCGCCTTCGATGAAGTCGACGATGACCTCCTGGCCGATGCGCGGGATCTGGATGAAGCCCCAGTTGCTGCCGGCCCAGGTCTGCGAGACGCGCACGAAGCAGGATGAGTTCTGATCTTTCTTGCCGAGCCGGTCCCAGTGGAACTGCACCTTCACCCGCGCATATTTGTCGGTGAAGATTTCCTCGCCCGAAGGGCCGACGACGGTCGCGGTCTGCGGACCGCGCATGATCGGGCGCGGCGTGATGCGCGGCGGCCGGTAAGGCAATTTGGTCGGCGCCACGCCGAGCACCACCTTGAAATTCTCGTTATGGGCCTCGTTCTGGGTCCGGTAGCCCGGGTCGAACAGCCGGTATTCGGCGCTGACCACCAGATAGTCCTGGTTCTGGTCGTCGCGCGGAAAACTCTCCAGCGTGAACTTGCAGCCGGAGAAAAGACCGCGAACCGTGCCCACCGCCGTGCTGTGCTGGTGCACGGCCTGGAGTTCCTCGCGGCGGATCCCGGCGATCTTGTCGCCTCGCCCGACATCGAGATGCGCGCCAGGCTGGCGATAGTTCTCGCCCGAGGCCTCCTTGTGGCCGAAGGGTTGCGAGGACTTCGCCATCAGATCGGCGCCGGGCTTCTCGAAATCATAGTCCGTATGGGCATAGGCGCCCGGGCGCACCGCGCTGCCGGGAATCCATTCGGTGATGTATTCGACGTCGCGCCGCGAGGCCTGGCCCTCGAAATTGTAGAGCACCTTCTCGTAACCGGGCGCCGGCTTCAGCTTGCTCATCGCATCGCAGAGGATGAGCGTGTGCTTGCCCTCGTCATGCTCGAAGAAATAGAAGATGCCTTCGTGCTCGAGCAGCCGCTGCACGAAATCGAGATCGCTCTCGTCATACTGAACGCAATATTCGCGCGAGGGATAGGACCCCTGCAGCCGCTTCTCGAATTTGGCGATGCCATATTTCGAGAATATCTTCTCGACGATCTCCACCGCCGTCATGTTCTGGAAGATGCGGCAGTCGGTGGTGTTGCCGAGGAACCAGAGCCAGGGCCTGACGGTCGCCTCGTAGAAGGCCAGCCGGTCCTCGATGCGGGTCAGCTTGAAATCCGACACGAGGCCGCTGAACCAGCGCTTCGGATCGGATTCGCCCTCGACCGAAACGACGCCGCCCAGCATCTTCAGCGGATCGACGTCGCGGTTCTTCGAGACGAAGCCGACGGTATAGGCGAAACAGCGGCTGATCTCATCGCGGCCGATGAGATGGGTGAAGGTCAGGTCGGCGCCAGCCGGCGTCTGTACAACCGTAGCACGTTCGTTCGGCATGGGTCGTGCCCCTCCTCGACGCGGCCGCCAGTGTGATGGTTTGAAACCCCCGTTCTATTAACTGCATCACGTTCGGGAGCGTTCGAATTCACCGCACCGTAAGGGGTCAGCCTAGCACATGTTTGGAGGAGGCCAAATAACAGCGGCGGCTAAACCGCACCCGGGCACCGGTGTGAAACGTTCCTCTCCCGCTCCGCTTGCAAGCTGCTAGAATACCGAAGCAATTCCGAGAAGGCGCCTGGCGGCTTTCCACCCGGAATCGCACGTAAGATAAGCATTTGTTGACCAAGTTCGGCGACGCTTCCGGATGTTCATCTCTCTGCAGATCAGCAATGTCGACAGGTTGCCGGCCGGCACCGCCGCCAGCTATGCCGCCCGCGACCGCAGTTTCGAGATCGGCCGCGAGAATTGCGACTGGACGCTGTCCGACCCGGACAAGTTCATCTCGGGCCGACACTGCGAGGTCCGCTACCAGGCAGGTTCGTTCTGGCTCTACGACCTCTCGCGCAACGGCACTTTCGTCAACGGTTCGAACCAGCGCATGGCCGGGCCGCATCGGCTGGCCCAGGGCGACCGGCTGCTGATCGGCCGCTATGTCGTCGGCGTTTCGATCGAAGACGAACGGGCCGCGACAGGCCATCCGCAGACCAGGACCGGGTCGACACAACGCGAGCTGCCGCCCTCGACCGGCCGCCCGATGGATCCCGGCCGCGAGCCATTCTTCAATCCGGCGGAGCAGCGCCCGATTGGGGCAGCGCCCGTCTCGACATCCTCGGCGTTGCAGCCCGGTCCGGCGGCCCCGGCCAATCGGCCGGCCGAAGCGGACGCGATGTTGCGGGAGATCGCCAGGGCGGCGGGCATCGCGCCTGAATTGCTGCAATCGCGCGACCCGCACGACATCGCAGCAGAGATCGGCGCGGTGCTGAGGACCACGGTCGAGCAACTGTCGCTGCTGCTCAAGGCGCGCGCGGCGGCGAAGGTGCTCGCCAAAACCGCGAACCGCACGATGATCGGCGCCGAGGACAACAACCCGTTGAAATTCGTGCCGGGTACCGACGACATTCTGGAGATCATGTTCGCCAAGCGCAGGGCGGGCTATCTCGATGCAAAGCACAGTGTCGAGGATGCGTTCCGCGACCTGAAGGCACACGAAATCGCAACCTACGCCGCCATGCAGGCCGCGCTCTCCCGGCTGCTCGACGACCTGTCGCCGGAGGCGATCGCCAAGAAAATCCCGCCCGCGTCCTTCTCGTCCAGGAAAAGCCAGGCCTGGGATGCGCTTGTCGCGACCTGGCGGGCGATGGAGGACAAGCACGAAAACGGCATGCTGGATGTCTTCCTCGCCTATTTCGCCGAAGCCTACGCCAAGGCCGGCAAGCAGAAATAGCCGCACGGGCACTGGGGCATTTCACCGTTTCACGGAAACGGTGAAATGCCCCATCTTCTTGTTTTCGCGCAATTCCGGACGGAAAACCGCTCACACTTTTCCTGGAATTGCTCTAGCCGCGCCGGCCGTATGTGACGGGTCTCATAGAAGAAGCCGCTTCTTCGAGCATCTTGCTCTCCGATTTCAATCGGCGGCCCCGTTTCAATTGGGTATCCGGGCGACTAGAATGCGCAAGGAAGCTTGCCTGGCGGGCAAAGCGGCGTGGCTTGGGGCGTTTGCAGCAATGTCATGTTTCGGCGAGATGTGCCTTTCCATGCGGCCCGCCGCCGAAGCCCAGGCTGAAATGCGTTCCCGCGGTCGAAGGCATGCCTGTCGCGTTGCGACGATGGGTCGTCGCCGATGAGCTCGAAGGACGATCCCTCCAAGCCGGCGGACAAAACCGTCATCCGTGCACCGCGGCCGAAGCAGAAGCCGCTTGCGGCTCCCGAGAGATCAAGTCCGGAAGCCGCGCGGCCTGCCCCATCGCCTGCCCGCGAAGCGACAGTTTTCGACCCCGGCGATGGCCGGCAGATCCCCACCGGCTGGTCGTCTGGAACCGTGCTCTTTCAGGCGCCAACTCCGGGAGCGGCCGCAAATGCGGCGCCGGGGTTGCAGCAGGATGCCCTTCTCAACGCCGCCGGCGGCGTCAACTACCCTGCGGCAAATCCGATCCTCGCCGCTGCGGCACCGCTGCTGATGCTCTTCGGCCAGTTGCGGCTGATACCGGTCGAACGGCAAGCCGCACTCTTGGCGGAGCATATCGCCGACGCGATCGAGAGTTTCGACCGCGCAATCGCAAAAGCCGGCATTGGCGAGGAAGACGCGCGGATCGCCAAATTCGCCCTTTGCGAAACCGCCGACGACCTCGTCGGCAACCTGCCCTGGCCAAGCAAGGACAGCTGGCTTCAGCACAGCCTGGTGGCCCGGTTCTTCCACAGCCAACCAACAGGCGCCGGCTTCTACGGAGCGCTGAACACGATCCTCGCCAAGCCGGAAGCGCATTACGACCTGCTCGAACTGATGCATGCCTGCCTGTCGCTGGGCTTCGAGGGCCAGTATCGGGGGCTGACGGGCGAACGAAACACGCTCGAGCGCGTCCGGCGCGACGTCTACGACACGCTGCGCTACTTCAAGCCACGCGCCAATGATGACATCTCGCCCAGTTGGCAAGGCATGGCGGCGGCGTTGCCGAAGCCAAGGGCGCGGCTGCCGCTCTGGGCGGTCGCGGCCGCCGCGGCGACGCTGGTGACAGCGGCCTTCTTCGGACTGCGGGTGCTGATCACCGACGAAGGTGACGCGACCGCCGGCGAATTGCTGGCGCTCAACCCGTCGACGCCCGTCACCATCGAGCGCGCCAGCGTGGCGGCACCCGCCGAACCGGTGCAACCCAGCCCGCCACCACCCACGGTTCCAGACACGACCCAGATCGATCGCATCCGCGCGGCACTTGCCAAGGAAATCGCCGGCGGCGGACTGAGCGTCGGCGAGAAGGGCGAATTCATCGTCGTCGAGATCAACAACCAGCTCTTGTTCGCGTCCGGCCAGGCGGAACTGAAGCCGCAGTTCCAGCCAATCGCGGCCGATATCGCCACGGCGCTCGATGCCGAACCCGGGCCGATCCGGATCGTCGGCCACACCGACAATGTGAAGCCGAAGAAGTCGAGCCAGTTCAAATCGAATTTCGACCTTTCCGTCGCCCGCGCCAAAGCCCTCCAGGCGATGGTGGCCGAGCAATTGAAAGACCCATCACGGCTGAGTGCCGACGGCAAGGGCGAGGACGAGCCGATCGCCGACAATGGGACGGCGGACGGCCGCGCCAAGAACCGCCGCGTCGACGTGATGATCCCCAAACAGGAGACCTTGCAGACCAGCGCGGCGGAGAACGGCGACTGATGCGCTGGATGCTGCGGATCTTCAGCTTGGCTGCGCTTGCCGGTTTCTCGGCGGCGGTCTGGTATGCCGGGCCGCTGATCCGCTTCGCCGATACGCACCCGCTCGGGCCCGTGTGGCTCAGGGCCACGATCATCGGCGTCACGGTTGCGGTGCTCGCGCTGTTCTACGGGGTCCGCTTCTGGCAGCGGCGCAAGGCGCAAAAGGCGCTCGAAACGGCCATCGTGCGCAGCGACGAGCGCAACGACGATTCACGAGTGCTCGAAGCGCGCATGGGTGAAGCGATCGCGACGCTGAAGCGGACGAGCGGCAAGCGCAATTTCCTCTACGACATTCCCTGGTACATCATCATCGGCCCGCCCGGCGCCGGCAAGACGACGGCGCTGGTCAATTCCGGGCTGAAGTTTCCGCTTGCAGGCTCCGGCAGCGCGCAGCCGGTGGCCGGCGTCGGCGGCACGCGGTCCTGCGACTGGTGGTTCACCGACGAGGCGGTGCTGATCGATACGGCCGGCCGCTACACGACGCAGGAATCGGATCGCGAGCGCGACAAGGCAAGCTGGCTCGCCTTCCTGCGATTGCTCAAGAAACAGCGCACCAGGCAACCGATCAATGGCGTGATCCTGGCCGTCAGCCTTGCAGATCTGGTCGGTTTCGACGACCGGCAGCTCGACGCGCATGTCACCGAGATCAGAAGCCGCCTGCGCGAATTGCACGAGACACTGAAGATCCAGTTCCCGGTCTATCTGCTCTTCACCAAGGCCGACCTCGTCTCCGGTTTCATGGACTTTTTCGGCGATTTCGATGAAGCGCGCCGGCGCAAGGTATGGGGCGTGACATTCCAGACCGCCGACCGCACCAAAAACATGGCCGGCGAGGCGCCGGCGGAATTCGACGGGCTGGCGAAGCGGCTCGCCGAAGAGGTCGCCGACCGCCTGCAGGAAGAGACCGACCCCGTAGTGCGCATCGCGCTGTTCGGCTTCCCGGCGCAGTTCAGTGCGCTGAAGAACCGGATAGCGCAGTTCGTCGGCAGCCTGTTCGATGCCTCGCGGAGCCAGGTCAATGTCAGCCTGCGCGGGCTCTATTTCTCATCGGGCACCCAGGAAGGCACGCCCTTCGACCAGGTGCTCGGCGCGATCGGCCGCAGTTTCGGCAGTGCCTCGCAAGCGCATCTTTCCGGCGCCGGCAAGAGCTTCTTCCTGCATGATCTGCTGGCCAAAGTGATCTTCCCGGAATCGGGCTGGGTGTCGTTCGACCGGGCGGCCGAGCGGCGCGCCAGGCTCGCCAGGTTCGGTAGCCTGGCCGCGATCGCGCTGGCGGCGTTGGCGGCGCTCGGCGTATTGGGCCTCAGCTTCTTCGCCAACAAGCAGCTGATCGCCTCCACAAGGCAAGCCATGGCGCATTATCGCGACAGCGCCGATACGCTGCTCAAGGGCACGACGGTGACCGACGTCGACCTCGAAAACGTCATCGGTCCGCTCGACCAGTTGCGCAACCTGCCGGCCGGGTTCGAAAACGGCGACCAGGCAAGGCCGATCGAGGAGACCTTCGGGCTCAGCCAGCGCGAGAGGCTGCTGTCCGCCTCCAAGACCGCTTACCGGCAAGCGCTGGAGCGGACCTTCCGCTCGCGGCTGCTGGTGCAGGCGGAGCGGACGATCCAGGCAAGGATGGCCGACCCGGTGGCGCTCTACGAACCGCTCAAGATCTATCTGATGCTGGGTGGCAAGGCGCCGAAAGTCGACGACGAGCTGATCGTCTCCTGGATGAAACAGGACTGGGAAGAGAACCGCTACCCCGGCGAGAACAACCGCGAGGGCCGCGCACAGCTCGAAAGGCATCTGCGCGCCATGCTTGCCCTCGACGACGCCTATGATCCAACCTTCGAGCTCAACCAGCCGCTGGTGGAGGCCGCGCAGCGCTCGCTCGGACGCATGAGCCTCGCCGACCGCGCCTGGGCGCAGATTAAATCGGCGGTCTACGCGGCAAGGCTGCAGGATTTCTCCGTCGCCGCGAAAGCCGGTCCGGAAGCGCAGCTGTTGTTCGAGCGCGCGGACGGCAGCGAACTTGCCGATCTTCAGGTCCCAGGCCTTTACACGCGCGCCGGGTTCAATCGCTTCTTCCTGCCGCAGCTCTCGCGCATCGCGCAGATGCTCGTCGACGACCAATGGGTGCTCGGCGGCGGCGGCGAGCAGGGCGGCATCGACCAGGACCTGCCCAAGCTCGGTCCCGAGCTCATCGACCGGTACGGCAAGGAATTCGCCGCCGCCTGGAACGGCGTGCTCGACCAGCTGAAGCTCAAGGCGATGCTGAAGGACAAGCCGCAATATCTGGCGCTCTCCGCCCTCGCCGCGCCGGACTCGCCCCTCGACCAGCTCTTCACCGCAATCGCCGATGAAACCGCACTGACGAAGGACAGCGCCGACGGGGGCGAGACCGGCACGGCGCAGCAGGACCCGGCCAGCATGGCGAAAGGCCTCGCCCGTATCGGCCTGCAGATCGCCGGCGGCAAGTCGCAAAGCCGCGCCGGCGCAAGCTCGGCCGTCGCGCAGAATGCCGGCGCGAGCGTCGAGGCGCAGTTCCGCTCGTTCCAGGCACTGGTCGGCGGGGCCGCCGGGCGCCGGCCGCTCGATGCGCTGACGCAGAACTTCCACGACATCTTCCAGAGCCTGAAGCTCGCGGCCGATGTCCCCACGCAGACGGAGCGCGTCAACGCCAACCTGCAACTGCAGATCTCGACATTGCGCGCCAATGTCTCGCGCCTGCCCAAGCCGCTGGCGCGCATGGTCAACGCGGCGGCGGACGAGCTCGAAGGCAATGTCGCGGAAACCTCCGTCGCCAACCTCAACCAGACCCTCGACCAGACGGTGACGCGCGCCTGCGAGGAGGCCGTCAATGGCCGCTATCCCTTCACCCGCGACGGCACCGACGAGATCTCGATGGCGGATTTCACCAAGCTGTTCGCGCCGGGCGGCCTGATGGACCGCTTCTTCGCGCAGAACCTTGCGCCGCTGATCGACATGACCGGCCAGGAATGGGCCTGGAAGCAGGATGCGCGTTCCAGCAAGGACCTTGCAAAATCGACCTTGAAGGCGTTCCAGTCGGCGGCGGAGATCCGCAGCGCCTTTTTCCCCTCCGGCGGCTCGGTGCCCTCGGTCTCGATCACTATCACGCCGGCGTCGCTGAACAGCGAGGTCGACAGCGCCGTGCTCGACGTCGACGGTCAGACGGTCCAGAGCGCGCAGGCCGGCAACGCGCCGAGCATCGTGACATGGCCGAGCGGCGCCGCTTCCGGATCGGCGAGCCTCAGCCTCGTGCCGGAAATGCCTGGACGCGAGTCCGCGCTCAAATTCGAAGGGCCGTGGGCGTTGAAGCGGCTGTTCGACAAGGCGACCATCACCGGCGACGGCGCCAACACGGAAGCCCGCTTCGTGATCGGCGGACGCGATGTCGCCTATACGATCCAGACCGGCTCGGGCGCCAATCCGTTGCTGCTGCCGGCCTTGTCCGGCTTCAGCTGTCCGAAGGCGTTCTGAGATGACTGGATCGAGCCTTCATTTCGGTACTCTAATGTACACGCTTATGGCAGAGTGGCCTGGGCACGCGGCCCGTGGCTGGTCACAGAGGACGCTCGTGAAGCGCTTGGTGGCAAATTGAGCACTGTCGCCCTCCCCATCGAAAGCTTCGGCGTGAGCCACCAGGGCTGCGTGCGCGATCACAACGAGGACAACTACCTCATCGAACCGCAGACCGGGCTCTGGGTGGTGGCCGACGGGATGGGCGGGCACGAGGCCGGCGAAGTCGCCTCGGCCAGCATCGTCGATCACCTGGCGACGATCGGCATTGCGAGTTCGGCGCCAGATCTTCGCGCCCGCTTCGAGGACCGGCTCAGCCGCGCCAATGCGGAGATCCGCGACATATCGCGCTCGCGCGGCATCACCATCGGCTCCACTTTCGCGGCGCTGCTTGCCATGGATGGACGGTTCGCCTGCCTGTGGGCCGGCGACAGCCGCATCTATCTCGTCCGCAACGGCTCGATCTTCCAGGTTTCGAAGGATCATACCGAGGTGCAGGAATTGCTCGACCGTGGCATGATCAGCGCGGAGGAAGCGCGCACCTGGCCGCGCCGCAACGTGATCACGCATGCGGTCGGCGTCAACGACGAGCTCGAGATCGATTTTCAGCAGGGCGAGCTGATGGCGGGCGATGTTTTCGTCCTCGGCACCGACGGACTGACCGCGCATGTCAGCGACGCCGAGATCGAGGCCGCGGTCAGGTCCGCTACGCCGCGGACGGCATGCCAGACCCTCCTGGATACCGTGCTTGAGCGCGGCGGAACCGACAATGTAACCATCGTACTCGTGAAGATCGGCGGCGGGCATAGCGGCGCGCAGCATTCGGATCGCTCCGGAGCGGAGGCCCTGGCCAGATGAGCGACGACGACAAGACGCGCATATCGACTGGTGTCACCTATACCGGGGTCGGCACGCAGCTCAGCGGCATCTACGAGCTCGATGAGAGGATCGCCTCCGGCGGCATGGGCGAAGTCTATCGCGGCCACAACATCCAGACCGGCGACCATGTGGCGATCAAGATCGTGCTGCCCGAATTCGCCCGCGACCAGACGATCCTGTCGCTGTTCCGCAAGGAAGCGTCGATCCTCAACCATCTGTCGCATGATGCGGTGGTGCGCTACCACGTCTTCACCATCGATACGGGAATCGGCCGCCCCTATCTTGCGATGGAGTTCGTGGACGGCCAATCGCTGTTCGACGTCATGCGGCGCGGGCCGATGCAGGGAGAGGACGTGCGCCGGCTTTGCCATCGCCTCGCCTCGGGGCTCAGTGCCGTGCACCAGGCCGGCGCGGTGCACCGCGACCTCTCGCCGGACAACATCATCCTGCCCGGCGGCCGGGTCGAGCGCGCCAAGATCATCGATTTCGGCATCGCCCGCTCGGCCACCGTCGGCGGCGAAACGCTGATCGGCGGAAAATTTGCCGGCAAATACAACTACGTCTCGCCGGAACAACTCGGCCTCTATGGCGGCGAGGTCAGCGAGCAATCCGATATCTATAGCCTCGGGCTGGTGCTGGCCGCGGCGCTGCGCGGAAAGCCGCTCGATATGAGCGGCTCGCAATATGAGGTCATCGAGAAACGCCGGACCGTGCCGGACCTGTCGGATATCGATCCCGACTTCCGTGAACTGATCTCGGCCATGCTGCAGCCGGATCCGCGCGACCGGCCGGCCAGCATGGCCGAGATCGCCAGGGCGACGCGCGGCGAGGACCTCGAAGCGACATTGCCGCCGCCGGTGCCGTTCGGCGCGCGCGACCGCTCCGGCCTGCCGCGCGCCGGCTGGACAGCGCCGCCGGACTCCAAACCGCCGCCATCGGCGCCTCCAGGCGAGCCGCGCTTCGTCGAGCATGTGCGCCCCGCATACCTGTCGGAGCCAAAGCCCGCGCCGGCTGCCGCTCCGCCCAGCGCGCCCGCACCGGCTGCGCCCAAAAAGGCTTCGCGGATGCCCGCCATCGCCGGAGGGGTCGCGGCGCTTGCTGTCCTGGCTGGAGGCGGCGTCTATTTCAGCGGCGTCCTGGCGCCGTCGCCGGTGACGGAAACATCGAAGCCGCTGACGCCGAAGCCGGTTGCGGAAGCCACCAAACCAGTGGCGGAAGCGCAGCAACCGGAGGCCCCGAAACCCCAACCAACGGCCACGCCTCAGCCGGAACCGCCGAAACCTGACACGGCGAAGCCACCAGCCCAACCCGACGCGGAGGCCAAGACGCCCGTCAAGCAGCCGGCCTCGCCAGCCACCCAGCCACAGAGCGAGGCCAACAGCCAGGCGCATCTCCCACCGGTCGAGATCAAACCCGTGCAACCCCCGGCGCAACAGTCGCCGACGCCTGCGCCGGCTCCCGCACCGGAGGCGGTGGAAAGCCCGAAGCCGCCTGCAAGCGAGCCGGCGGCCAAGACGCCGGAACCGAGCCAGGCGGCTGAGAACAAGCCGGCGCAGGAGGCAAATCCGCCGGCGGCCAAGCCCAGCGTGAAAGACCTCGTGGACATGCTTTCCAAGCTGCCCAAGCCGAACGCTTCCCCGCCCCCCGCTTCGGAAAACCAGGCACAAGCGCAGCCGACCACCCCGCTGCCCGAGCCGAAGGCACCTACCCCGAAAGCCAGCCAGCCGGAAACGCCGGCCGCGCCGACTGCGCAGCAACCGCAGCCGCCGGCGACCAAGCAGCCGGGTAACACCGACGTCGTCATCAATGTGCCCAAGCCGGCGCTTCCGTCAGCCGATGACAACATGGCCAAGTGGAACGACCAGCGCTCGTGGGTGCGCGATTTCAGCGGCGGCAATTGTTTTTATGCGAACGTGACATCGGGCCCCGGCGGCGCCCCGACGATCGAGGGATACGGAACCGCGGTCCAGCCCTTCGAACAATTGCTCAACGATTTCCAGACGCGGTTCCATATCGAGCCGGATATCAGCGTGCGCCTCATCACCCTGTCCCAGTGCGGAGTGCCCACGTTCCTGCGCTTCCTCGACCGGAGCTCGGCCGCGAAGCCGCAGCTTGTGCTGGACCGGACATCCATCCCGGACGGCTCGCCGGTCAGCGGCGCGCTGTATACGGGCGGGGGGCTCGTCTCGAACGTCATGCTGATCGACCACAAGGGCGTCGCCTTCAACCTCGACGACCGCATGGTGCCGCAAACCGACAAGGTGACCTTCAACATCCCGATCGGCCTCGCCGCCGCGGACAAGGCGGCCGGCAAGGCGGTGCCGCAGATCATGCTGGTGATCACCGGACCCAAGGACATCCAGGCCGCCATGTTCTCCAGGCCGACGCCGGCCTCGGAGCTTTTGCCAAAAATCCTCGAGGAGATCGAGGCCAATGGATCGCAGTTCTCCGCCACGGCCACGTATTTCCGGCTTGGCGGATAGCATGAACGCCGATGGATCTTCGTCGCTCGCGTTCTCTGTACCAGCCCTCGCCACGCAAGCAGCGTAGCCGGCTCCGATTGCTGTTGCCGGGCCGCGTGACGCTTGCCACGCTGCTCGGCGCGGCGCTGCTCTCGATCCTTTCGCCCGGCAGAGCGCGTGCCGAATTCACCGTCTGCAACCAGACGCTCGACGTCGTCAATCTCGCGGTGGGACAGAAGGTCGACAATGCCGACCAGACGGACGGCTGGTGGACGATCGGCGCCAACCAGTGCGTCAACGTCATCCGCGAGGAGCTGACCAACCGCTACATCTATCTCTACGCTACGGATGTCTTCGGCCATGCGATCCTCAACGGGTCGACCGAGATGTGCATCGACCGGAGGCGCTTCTCGATCCGCGGCATCGAGGAGTGCTGGCAGCGCGGCCATATCGCGGCGCGCTTCGTCGAGGTCGACACGCTCGAGCAAGTGCGCTGGACCTATTTCCTGACCGGGAACAGCCCTTGACGCACTCGATCGACACGAGCTTCAAGGCAAAGAAGCGGGCGCGCCAGGCCGAGCGCCGGCGCAAGCTCTGGCGCCGGGCCCTTGCCGGCCTTGCCACGCTCGCCGTCGTCGCTTTAGCCACCGGCTTCTATCTGACCAGGGACTACTGGTCGTTCGGCGACGAGGATGAAGAGCTGCATCCGGTCGAGGGCATGGAAGACGTGCCGCCCGACGCCTCGGTCTATGTGCCGGCGATCATCGATCTCGCCGGCGATCCGATGTGGATCACGCTGGCGCCCGATGCCGACACAGCAACGAAGGGCAAGACCGTCGCGCGCCCGGCCGAGCTCGACAGTTCCGGGGCTTCGCCGCAGATCGAAATCCTCACCGACGTGATGCTGAGCGCCAGCGAAAAGTTCATGACGACGATTCCCTCCACGCAAGAGGATTTCGCCTTCTTCCAGGCGCAGCGGCAGGCGGCTCCGAAACCTTCGGCAACGGCGCCCGACGATCAGCAACCTGCCCCTCCCGCACCGACCGCGGCGCCGGAGGACCGACAGGGCGATCCGCAAGGCGACCTGGAGAACGACCTGCAGGCGGCGCCGGACGAGAGCGATGCCGGCTCGACGCCCAAGGCCGACGCCGACGACCCGGAGGCCGGCTGGGGCGAGACCATCGACCAGGGCGAAGCAGCACTCCCGGCTTTCAAGAAAACCGCAATCGAGAACAACACGACTGTCGCGACCGTCGCCAGCGAATATCAGCGCTTCGAGGCGACCGAGGACACTTTCGTGAAGATCCTCAATGACCGCAGCCTGGACAGCGTGGCACTCGACGCGCATTTCTCCGCCGACGACGCGAAGCTGGCGGGCGAAGCGCTGAAGGCGCTGTTCAACCGCGACGGGCTGGAGTCCGGCTTTGTCGTGGCCATGCGTGGGTTCCGGCCGAACCGCGAGACGACGACCATGTCGCTGATGCAGGTCTCCATCTACGCGAGAAACGTCTATGTCGGCACGCTGACGCGCAATGCGGCCGGCGCCTTCGTGTCGGGCGTCGACCCCTGGGTCCGCGAGGACCTCTTCAACTATTCGGGCGCCTCGGACCAGGGCGGGCCCAAGCGTCAGTACCGGCTGCTCGACGCGATCTATTCGACGGCGGCGCGCAACAAGGTGCCGACCAGCGTCATCGGCGAGGCGATCATGTATCTGTCGCGAGGACAGGACCTCGACGCCTTCGCCAGCGAGGACCAGCGCTTGGTGCTGATCTACTCGCAAACGCCGCGCGGCCAGGGCGAAATCTCCGGACGGGTGCTCTATGTCGGCGTCCAGGGCGCGGACAAGAGCCTCGACTGCTTCGTCTTCCAGCAGAGCGACGGCCAGTATGCCTGCGTGACCGGCGACGACCAGGTCCGCTCGCTGACCGTCACCAACGGCATGGTCACGCCGGTCGCCGGGGTGATGACCTCGACTTTCGGCCCGCGCAAGCATCCGATCCTCGGCACGGTTCGAATCCACAAAGGCGTCGACTGGGCGGCGCCGGTCGGCACGCCGATCATGGCCGCCTTCGACGGCGAAATCTCGTTCCAGGGCGATGGCGGCAGCTACGGCAATCTGGTGAAGATCACGCATGCCAATGGCCGCGAGACGCGTTACGCGCATATGCAGAAATTCGCCATCGCCAGCGGCGTCGGCACCAAGGTGAAGGCCGGCGACGTCATCGGCTATATCGGCACCACGGGGCTTTCGACCGGCCCGCATTTGCATTTCGAGCTTTACCAGAATGGCGAGGCGATCGACCCGCTGGGGACGGTCACCACGGTCGCCACCGCCGTGTCAGTCAGCTCCGGCGGCTCCGGCGATGCCGCGGTCGAGACGCTGACCGAGCGGATCGTGCATGTCGAAAGCGGCGGCAGTTCCCGCGCCAAGAACCCGCTTTCCTCGGCAACCGGCGCCGGCCAGTTCATCTCCAAGACCTGGATCCGGATGATGAACACGTATCGGCCCGACCTTGCCCGCTCGCTGTCGACCGCCGACCTTTTGGCGCTTCGCTACGACGCGACGCTGTCGCGCGAAATGGTGCGCAACCTGGCGCGCGAGGGGGAAGCTTATCTGCGCGCCCGCGGCCACCAGATCACCGCCGGCCGCCTCTATCTTTGCCATTTCCTCGGCATGGAAGGGGCGCACCAGGTGCTGGCGGCGCCGGGTTCGTCGCAATTGAGCGCCGTTCTTGGGTCGGCCGTCATCCAGGCCAATCCGTTCCTGACCGGCAAGACCGCGAGCTACGTCGTCGACTGGGCCGAGCGGAAGATGGGACAGAAAGTGCCGCGCTTGGTTACCGACCAGGGCCAGCCGACGGCAACCACGACCGAAGTCCGGCAGACCTCCCCGGAATTTGAGAAGTACAAGCAGGCGATCACCGCGCTGATAGGCTCTATCCAGGATACGCTGGAGCCTGGTTAGTTCCTTAACACAGAAGTTTTGACCGATTGGCTATGTGTGCGTTGGCATGCCTTGGCGATTGGCCGAGACGCCTATCGCGATCGTCATCCACGGGCGGAGCAAGGAGCGTAGCGACGCGCGCAGCCCCGAGTATCCATGCCGTGACTTGGAAGCGCCGCGGCGGTCCAGAAATTCTGCACCGTTGCACACTTCGGTCCAGGTAACGGCATGGATTCCAGGGTCCGCGCGCGTCGCTACGCTCCTTGCTCCGCCCTGGAATGACGAGGTTCAGGAGCCTTCAGCTCATCGCCAGCGTTGGGCTGACTACCCCAACGGACGTTGATGCCTTGCCCGACAAGCCTGCAATCTTTCAAAATCACTGTGTTGAGGAACTAACCGGTTCACCAGACCTCGCGTTTTGGATGGGCCGATTGGTTTTAGATATTCACGGAGGAAATTTCAGGCCCCTCGTGAACCAAATCTGTGGCCGAGATCACAGACGCCTAAGAGACGATTTTGGCAGAAGCGACGTTGTCGCTTACGAAATTCAGCATGCGCAGACATCGATAACGCGCCCCAAAGGGGCGGAGGGCTAATCCATGAAAGCGTTCGCCATCCTTTTGGGCGGGTTGATCCTGCTTTTCCACGCAGCGTTCGGCGCCCAGGCCGCCACGCCCGACAACAAGCGTGTCGCGCTGGTCATTGGCAACAGCAAATATGTCAATGCCGTCGCCTTGCCCAACCCGGCCAACGATGCCCACCTCATCGCGTCCACGCTGCGCAACGCGGGCTTCGAGGTGATCGAAGGCGTCGACCAGGACAATGCCGGCATGCACAGCTTGATCAGCAAATTCACGGAGGAGTCCTACAATGCCGACCTCGCCGTGATCTTCTACGCAGGGCACGGCATGCAAGTCGACGGCAAGAACTACCTCATCCCTGTCGATGCCGAGCTGACATCGCCGGCCTACCTCAAGACCCGCACGGTGCAGATCGACGAGTTCATGGCGGCGCTGCCGGCCGATCCCGCGGTCGGCATCATCATCCTCGACGCCTGCCGCGACAATCCGCTGGCGCGCACGCTGGCCGCATCATTGCCGAAGAGCCGCTCGCTCGGCGCCGGCCTCGCGCCGATCGACGCAAAGGCCGACGGCATGGGCTCGGGCGGCGTCCTGATCGCCTATGCGACCGACCCCGGCGCCATCGCGTTCGACGGCAACGGCGTCGACAGCCCCTATTCGCTGGCATTGGCCAAGCACCTGACCGAGCCGGGCGTCGAGATCCAGAGCGCCTTGACGCGCGTGCGCGGCGAGGTGACCGAGGCCACGCAGGGCCGGCAGCGGCCATGGCACAATGCTTCGCTGGGGCGCGAGGTGTTCCTCGGCAAGCCCGTGGCACAAACATCCTCGCCCGCCGCGACACCGGTAGCCGACGCGTCCAAGGCGACGGCAGCGCCTGCTCCCGTGGCCGCCGAGGCGCCGTCCTGGGAGGTCGAGCAGCGGCTTTGGGACGAGGCTTCGAAGAAGAACGCCATTCCCTATTACGAAGCCTATCTCGACCAGTTCCCGAACGGCCGTTTCGCCACGGTGGCGAAGCTCAACATCGACCAGCTGAAGGACCCGACCGCAGCCAAGCAGGTCGCGGCGCTCGGCGCGGACGATGCGAACACCAATCCAGGCTCGGCCGTTCGCACCTCGGTCGGCATCAGCGACGAGATGAGAAAGACGCAAGGCACCGAGCTCACGGAAAGCGCCATCGGGCTCGACCGCAACGGCCGCATTGACCTACAATTGCGCGTCGAAGCGCTGGGCAACGAGCTCGGCCAGGTCGACGGCAATATCGGCCCGAGGACGCGCCAGGCGATCGGCGTCTGGCAGGGCCAGAACGGTCTGCCGCCGACCACCTATCTGACGCGCGAGCAACTGGCCTTGCTGGTGATCCAGACCGACCCGATGATGGATGCCGTGCGTACCAAGAACGCCGCCGACCAGGCGCGCGCCGCGCCGCCCAAGAAACAGGTCGTGCAGAAGACCCGCACGCTGAAGCCGGTGGCGCAGCAGAAGCCGCGCCGGAACCAGACGCAGGTCGTTCAGCGCAGGCGCAACAGCGAGACCGTGGTTCGCGAGGACGCGCCGCCGCCGAGGGACAACAACGACTTCCTCACCAAGGCATTGATCTTCGGCACCGGCATTGCGGTGGGCGGCGCGCTCAAGAACTGATCGAGGACAAACGCCTGGCCGGTCGGCGGCTCCCGCCGGCCGTTTCGCTGCGAGCTGCCCGGAGACAGCGCCGGCGGCCTATTCCGTCCGGATCCGCATTTCCACCCGGCGGTTGACCGGGTCGTAGGGATTGGCAACGCGCGGGTGCGACTTGCCGAGGCCGATCGCTTCGAGCCGCGCCGATCCAACGCCGTTCGCTTCGAGGAAGGCGGCTACCGATTGCGCCCTTCGCTGCGACAGGTCCTGATTGTAGCGATCCGTGCCGGTCGCATCGGTGTGGCCCTCGACGACGAAGCTGAACGTGCTCAGTCGGTTGTCCTTCAGCGCCTTGGCGAACTCGTCCAGTTCGGTGCGCGCGGTCTGGTCGAGCTGGGCCGAATCCAGGGCGAAGTTGATCATCATGTCGAGGCCGGCCTTCTGGGGGGCCCCGTTCTTCTCGGCCTTGCTCTTGCACTCTTCCTCGGTGCCGACGCAGATGCCGCGTGAGGCGCCAAGATTCTGGCCGGCGAAGAACTTGACGATGTCTTCCGATTTCTGAAGCGGATCGGCGTAAACGTGCGTTGAAAAAAGCACGGTCGCCAAAGCCAAGGCTGAGCTGCCCCACCGCATGACCGTCACTCCTGTTTGATTGAGCGGGTTTTCGCTGGCGCGGACTATATCAAATCTCGAAACGATTGTCTGTGAACAAGCGCACGTTGCCAATGGCCGCCGCCTGTTAAAGGTTAAGGCTTGACCGGCAATCAGCCGCGGGTTTGAGTGCTAGAACGGTTCGCCGTTCCGCTGAAACGGCGAACCGTTCTAGCTGTTTGCGTTTACGCAATTCCGGGCGGAAAACCGCTTCACACTTTTCCTGGAATTGCTCTATTTCTGCCTGTGCTCAGGGTGTGGCAGCCATGGCCAATGAACTCGGATACAGAACGGCGAGGGATCTGTTTCTTGCCTGTCCCGCGATCGGCCGGGACATGAAATCGCCGGCCGCCGTCCAGCCGCCGCTCGATTTTTGCCGTGCCCTGCTTGCCGGGCGCGTGCCTGAGGAAGCCGTCACGTTCTGCGCCTATCTCCTGCCCGAGCGCGCCGCGGTCTGGTGGGGGCATGAATGCCTGAGCCATCTCACCGAACTCCTTGCGGACAGGGATCTCGAACTGCTGGCGCTCGTCAATGACTGGGTGCGCGAGCCCGGCAATCCCCGCCATCGGGCGGCGCTCGGCAGTGCTGTCGATCCGTCGCCGACGACGCCGGCTGCATGGATCGCGCTGTCGGCGGCGTGGCGCGATCCGGCCTTCGACATGATAGCAACCGGATACCCTGCCGCCCACGCCGTCAATGCCGGGATCCTGGCGGGGCTCGCCCGCGTCTCGACCGCGGACCGCTTTGGCGTGCTTTCGGCCTTCGTCGAAATGGGCATCCAGATGGTGGAGATGGAGGCGCAGCGGCAATCGGTCGATGCGTATTAGGGCCTCCCGCCAGGCAAGACTGCCAAGGCCCTAATCCAGAGTCATTTGCAGCCGCCTTGCGCCCACCGGGCGAGCGCGACCTTGAAGCGGGTGCCGAGCGGATGCTGCAGGCGCAGGACCGAGACGTCGTTGGCGGCGAAATTCTTTGCCTGCTCGCAAAGGCGGGTCTCGTTCCACTGGTGACAGCCGTCGCAGTGCTTGCCTTGCCAGACCGATTTGTCGAGGCCTTCGACCGGACTGAAAAGCGGTTCTCCCTTGATCAACTGGGCTATGCTCTTGCCGTCGATCGCAGGGTCGCCGAACTCGACCGGGCGATCGAAAAGGATCGGCCCGTCGGTCGCCAGCTTCGGGATCTTTTCGCGCAGCGCATTGAGCGCAAGCTGGTCGTCATTCTGGCTTGACGACGCGCCGGTGTTGCGCGTCTCGGAGCCCGCTTCGGCCTGCGGCGCGGTCGCCTCGCCGACGATCAGCGGCGCATTGAGATCGACCTTGTGCAGCACGACCTCGGTGGTCAGCGAGACATTGATCCAGGGGCGCTGCTTGCCGGCGGTCACCTTGAAGACGTCGCTGGTCACCCTGTTCATGGCTTCGGTGATGGAGACGTTGGATTCGCCGATATGCTGGAGCAGCGCCGTGGTGAAAGGCGAGTGGTCGCCGGACCCGTCATAGGCAAGCTGGTTCGGGCTGGCGGCGAAAGCGACCAGGGTGCCGGCGCCGCCATTCTCGATCGGGATTTCGGCAAGGCCGCTGCTTGCGCCCTTTATGCCCGCGCTCTTCGCCAGCACGTCGGCAAGCGGATTGTCCCGGCATGCATCCAGGAAGACGAGCCTTATGCTGGTCTCGCGCGACATCTGGCGCAGGATGAAATCGACCGAGACGGCCTCGAAATCGAGCGAGGTCTCGTCCTCGAGCGCGGCGTCGACCGGCAGCAGATAGTTCTTGCCGGAGACCTGCAGGCCATGGCCGGCATAGAAGAAAAGCGCGATGTCGGCGCCGCGCACCTGCTTGGCGAACTGGGCGACCGTGGCTTGCGTCTGCTGCTTGGTGAGGTCGAACCCGGAGACCACCTCGAAGCCGAGGTCCTTGAGCCGGTCGGCCATGGCCTGCGCATCGCGCGCCGGATTGGCGAGGGGTGCTGCGTGCTGATACTGCGAGTTGCCAAGCACAAGGGCGATGCGCCGCTCGGCGCTCGCGGCCGTCAACGTCAAGAGCAGAAGCAATGCGGCCAGCCCCGCAGCGCGAAGCATGCCGCCGCAAAAGGCGATCGGAATGGAGCTCACCGCCACCTCAGTTGGCAAGCTTGCTGGCGGAGAATTCGATCCGCCGGTTGAGCGCCTTGTTCTTGGGCGTGTCGTTGGCGGCGACCGGCTTGTCCTCGCCATAGCCGGCGGAGCTGATCCGGCTGCGCGAAACGCCGTCGGCAACCAGCGCGTCGGCGACCGCCTGGGCGCGCCGTTCGGAGAGCGCCTTGTTCGCCTCGGGCGATCCGTCGGAATCGGTGTAGCCGGACACCTCGACCTTGAGGGCCGGGCATTTGCCGACGACGCCTTCGACCTCCGCCAGCAACGGGCGGCTCTTCGCGTCGAGCCTTGCGCTGGCCTGGCGGAAATAGATGGCGCCGGTGCGCGAAAGCACGGCAAACCTGTTGAGGCACTCCTCGTCGCTGAAGTTGGCTTTCGCGGCATCGGTGGCGACGGGACCGACCTCGGCGGCGGCGACGGTCTGCACGGCGGCCGGCTTGCCGCCGTCGGCAGTGAAGACGAAATCGAACGACACCGAAGCGGTCGGCACGATGTTGGTCACATTGGCGGCCTGCTGCAATTTGTCGATGTTGGGCAGCAGGCCGAAATCCTCGACATGGACGGCGACTGGCGCCTCAGAAGCGACGGAAACCTGGGTGTCGCTGATCATGGTGACGACGACGCTCGCCTCGAGATCCTTGTCGACGCCATGCAGGCTGAGGCGGAACGGCAAGGTCGTCTTCACCCGACGCTTGGTCGGCAGGTCGGCGAACGCCGCCGGGTCCACCTTCGCCGTCACCTCGGCCGTCGGGTAGGTGAAGGTCTCGAAGAACAGGAAGCGCATGCGCACGTTGCGCAGGTCGACGCCGGTGTCGACGGAATTGAGGTCGAAGCTGATCCTGGCGTCGCCGGCGGAACTCAGCGTGCCGGTGATGTTTCTGATCTTGTTGGTCTCGACGATCGTGTTCTTCTTGACCGACTGGTAGGTAAGCACGGAGGCGGACGGGTCGAGCGTCCAGTTCGGCGCGGCACTTGCCGTTTGCGGCCCGAAGACCAGCAGCACGGCAACGATCAAGCCAAAAACCGCGGCCTTGGCACGCGCTTTCCGCCACAATGCAACGACTTCGAACATGGAACGCCCCCGCCAGGACAACCCGATCTCGATACCGGCACGAGCGCGGAGCATAGAGCACTTGCCATCGCTTGGCGAGCGGTTACGGCGGCTTCGAAAAACGACCAATGCGATCGCCATGCGCCGGGAAAGAACGGTTGTCGGCGACGTTACTACCACCCACCGCCGCCACCGCCGCCGCTCCCACCTAAGGGCGCAATGACGGGCGTGGTCTCGGTCTTGACTGGTTTGATCAGTTTCTTGGCGGTCACCTTCTTCTGCTTGATGACCTTCGGCGTCGTTGTCACGCTAACCTGCTTGGTACGATGTTTCGCTACCGGCGCCGGCTCGACCCTCGGCGCCATGGTCGTGCACCCAGCGACCGTGAGGGATAGGAATGTTGCGATGAACGCCTGCTTCAATGCCCTGCCCACCATTGCCTCCTTGTTTGATCAAAACAGGTCCCGACGCGGATTGGCCTGTTCCCAAAGGGCTCTGGCAGTCTTGACCAATTGGTCGTCGACCGAGCCACCCGTCGGGATTTTCGATTTGAGTTCGGAGCGCAGCTGCTTGAGGGCAGCCGCCTTCGGCTTTGCCCCGAACTGCGCTAAGGTCGACCGAGCGACCGGCAACTCGTTGCGCAGATCAAGTCCTACCGCGAACGCCAGATAGCGGACGGCGAGGGCCTGATCGGATTTGTCGCCTTTCTGCATTTCGATAGCCGCGCGATCATATGCCGCCGAGTAGTCGCCACGGTCCGTCGCCAGTTCGAAGAGCCTCTGCGCCTCGGCAAGGTTCCGGTCCACGCCCTCACCATCCCGGTACATGCGCGCCAGGCTGCCGGGCGCATAAGGCTGGCCGAGATCCATCGCCTTCTGGAACAACTCCTGCGCCTGCTTCGGATCCTTCCCGACGCCGCGTCCGCTGAGATAATTGCGGCCGAGGATGTTCATCGAATACATGTCCTGGCGCTCCACGCCCGCCTTGAGGAAGGCGACGGCACGAGTGGGGTCGGCCGGCACGCCATTGCGCCCTTCGGTGAAGATCGCGGCGAGATCGTTCATGGCATAGGTGTGGCCCATGGCCGCCGCCTTGAGCAGCAGGTCGAGGCCTTTGCCGGTGTCGCGCTGGACCCCCAGACCGTTGAACAGAGCGCGGCCCCAGGCGGTCATCCCATAAGGGTCGCCTTTGTCGGATGCCTTGGCATAGAAGCCATTCGCCTTCGCGGGGTCCACCGCCGTTCCTATGCCGGACGAAGCGATGTAGCCGAGCTCGAACACCGCGCGGACATGTCCCTGGTCGGCAGCCTTTTGGATGGCCTTCTTGGCCTCGTCGACCTTGCCGGCGGCGAGCAGCGCGCGCCCGAGTTCGTATTGGAAGCGGGCGACATCGGGATAGGCCTTTACCGCCGCCTGGCAGGCCTCCACTGCCCCGGCGCCGATCTCGTTCGGCAGCAGGCCGGGGACGACGCCCTGCAGGTCCAAAGGTTCGCCTGCCTTCTCGTCGCACGGATCGACGCTGGGCGACAGCTTCATCGTCGCCGGCTTTGACGGTGTGTTGTCGGCCCTGATCTCGACGCCGACGATCAATGGCTGGACCGTGCCTATCTGCGGTTCGTAGCGCAGTTTATCGACTTCGTCGGCCATCAGGCTCGATTGCGGCGACAGGGTCCGATCCGGCAGGGACAGTGTCCCGGTTGCCGGATAGCTCGCAAGCTTCACGCTTACGGCCGGATCCTTGGTCGGGAAATCCAGTTTCAGTGGCACGGGGCCGACACCGACGGGAATCTTGACATCGCGGTTCTCGATCGCCTCGGCGGCGCCGGCGATGTGGATGCCGCGCTCCACCACTTCCTGCTTCTGCTCGGACTCCAGCGAGGCCACGAGCTGCTTGCCCGCGGCGTCTTCGCCGTTCTTGACCCGGAACACCAGGATGCCCTGCGATCCGCCGCCCCATTCGTCATGCGTGGCGTAGGCCAGCATATCGACCTGGTCCTCGGCGTCGGCGCCCTTCGGCACGTCCATCGCGAGCCGCGGCAGGTCCTTGCCCTCTATCGGCTCGCCCGTCGCGACCGGCTTGCCGTCCAGGATCAGGTGACCCAGCGCCGGCGACCTTTCGATGCTGATGGTGACCGCGCCGCCGTCGACATCGACCGGCACCGGCAGGTCGAGCGCGACCGGTCCGACCCCCGACGGCACGGTCTTTTCCAGCACCGGCGGCAAAGCCGGCCGGTTGGCGCGGCGCATCAGCACCACTTCGTCGATCAGCGAGGAATTTTCCCAAGGAACCTGCGCGCCCTTGGTGGCCTCGACCACGTCGCGGCGCACCGCCGCCATCACGGAGCGTATCTCCTGGTTCGGCGCCAGCGCGCGGCGGGAGAAGGCGGATGAAAACGGACTGAGCTCGCCGGAGCCGTCATAGGCGACCGCGCCCGGCTCGGTGGCGAAGGCAATCAGCGTGTTCAGCGAACTTTTCACCTGCGCAAGGCCGGTGCCGCCGGCCGCGATCAACTGGTCGCGCAGCCAGTAGTCCTTGCGCGGGAACGGGTTGTTGCGGCAGGCATCGAGGATGATCACCTGGATCTTCGATTTGGCGCGCAGCTGCTGCAGGACGTCGTCCAGCTTGACCGCCTGGACCTCGATGTCGGCCGCATCCTTGAGCGACGCATCGACCGGGATCAGGAAATTCTCGCCGCCGATCTGAAAGCCGTGACCCGAGTAATAGACAACCGCGAGATCGGCGCCGTCCGCCGCCGCGAGATAATTGCGGAACTCCTTCTCGAACTGGAGCTTGGTCAGGTCCTTGGCGACGAACACGTCGAAGCCGGCCAGCCGGAATGTGTTCGAAACGTCCTCGGCATCCTTGTCTGGATTCTTGAGAGCCGGGATTTCGCGATATTCGGAATTGCCTATGACGAGAGCGACCCTTCGATCGGCATGCGCCTGCACCGTCGTGAAGGCCACGAGGATCAAGGCTGCAATCAGCGCGCAGCGTCGCAGCATGGCAAAATCCCTAACCGCTATCACCTGTCGGCCACAAGAACGCAGCTTGCGGCATCGTGGTCTGTTAAAGACTTCACAATCTGCCAAGACGGCAAGGCAAGGAACCGCGCCGGCTATGGCAAGGCGGATCGCGTATCCAACCAACTGCTAAAATAGCTCAGAGGCGCGGATGCCGCAATGACCTGGGCAAGTTTGGCGCCGCCTGTCGCGCAAGACCGTCATCAGAGGAACCACGCCCCGCCCAGGCGAGCACCGGCCGACCTTACCCGGCCATTGCCTCCGCGCCTCACTCCGCGTTTACTAAGCGCCGCAGCAGCAGTTGAGAACCGGATGCTCATAGAAACGAAGCTCCAGCCGCCTTATTTGCGCGATGCCCTGGTTCAGAGACCTCGGCTGCTGCGCACCCTGGATGCCGCGACGGCGGGCAAGCTGACGGTGGTGACGTCGCCTGCCGGTTTCGGCAAATCGACCCTGCTCTCGCAATGGGCGGCCGGCATTTCCGGCGGCATCGCCCAGGTCGCCTGGCTGTCGATCGACCGGCTCGACAACGACCTCGCCCGCTTCCTCAAATATCTCGCCGCCGCCTTTCACCGCGTCGACCCCGACATTGCCGGCAACGCGGAATCGCTGATCGACTCCAGCCCGGTGACGCCGGTCGATTCCATCCTCACCGCCATCATCAACCAGCTATCGCGCCGCGCCGCGCCGATCTACCTCGTTCTCGACGACGCCCATCTGATCGTCTCCAGCGAGATTGCCGCCTGCATCAACATGCTGGTCGCCTATGCGCCGCCGGCCTTGCGCATCGTGCTCGCAACCCGCGGCGAGCTGCCGCTCGAGCTCGCCCACATGAAGATGAAGGGGCATGTCGTCAGCCTCGGCGACAGCGACCTGCGCTTTTCGCTCGAGGAGACCGAGGATTATCTTGCCAATGTCTGCGGCCTCGACCTCGCTGTCTCGGCCGTGGTGGCGCTTCACCACAAGACCGAAGGCTGGCCGGCCGGCCTGCAACTGGCCGCCTTGGCGCTGGCGCATGAGGGTTCGAGAGAAGCCTTCATCGCCGAATTTTCCGGCAGCCAGCGCGACGTGGCGATGTTCCTGACCCACGATGTGCTCGCCCGGCAGGTGCCCGACATCCAGGATTTCCTGCTCAGGACCTCGATCCTCGATCGCTTCTGCCTGGGCCTAGTCGAAGCGGTTTGCCCGGGACGGGACTGCGCCGCCGCGCTCGCGACCATCGAGCATTCGAACCTTTTCCTGATCGCTCTCGATTCCTCCGGACAATGGTTCCGCTATCACCATTTGTTCTCCGAATTCCTGCGCAACAGGCTGGATGCCTGGGCGCCGGAGGCACGCAGGGACCTGCATCGCGCGGCCGCCGCCTGGCTGGCGGCCCGCGGCCATATCTCGGACGCGGTCGACCACGCACTTGCCAGCGGCGATGCCGACCATGCGGCGCGCCTGGTAGAGGAATGCGCCATGCCGCTCACCATGCAGGGCCACATACCCAAGCTCACCGAGTGGCTGAACCAGCTTCCTCCGGACCTCATTGCCGCCCGCCCTCGCCTGCTGCTGGCGCGAGTCTGGGCGCAGTTCCACATGAGCCGGCCGCGCCAGGCCGTCCGCATCCTCAAACAGGCCAAAACCCTTGTCGGCCAGCTTTCCGAACGCGGCGAGATCGACCGCGCCACCACCCGATCGCTCAAGGCCGAGTTGCAGACGCTGACGGCCGGCGTCATCAGCGCCACCGACCGTTCGCGTACCGCGACCCGCGTCGCCTCGCGCTGGCTGGCGGATTTTCCCGAGGACGAGCCCTTCGCGCGCGGCACGCTCGCCAACATCTGCGCCTTCAGCCACTATTCGCTCGGCGAGCTGGACGCCGCGCGCCTGCGCAGCCTCGCGGCGCGCGACCATCATGCCGCCGCCAATTCGGTCTTCGGCATCGTCTATTGCGACCTGTTGCTGGGACTGGTCGAGATTTCCGCCGGCAACCTCGCCGAGGCGCACCAATTGCTCGACCGAGCTTGCCGATTGGCCCGCGAGCGCCTGGGCTCCGGTTCCTACACGGAGGCGATGACGGCGATCTTCCATGTCGAGCTCGCCTATGAATGGAACGACCTGCAGGGCGCTGAGCGCATCCTGCACCAGCACCGGCAGATCATCGAGGAATGCGGGCTCGTCGTGCACGAAATGGCCTGCAAGCTGCATCTGGCGCGGCTCTCCGCGGCGCATGGGCGGCACGACGAGGCGATCGTCTTCCTCGAACGCGCCGAACGGCTGGGCATCGAAAAGCGCTACCGCCGGCTGACGGCCGCGGCGCTGAACGAGCGGGTGCGGCTGCTTTTGTCGCGCGGCGACGTCCGCGCCGCCCGGCTGGCGCTGCGTTCGCGCGGCATCGAGCCTTCGGCCGAAAGCCGCCCCACCCCGATCCATCCGCTCGACGAATACGCCCATATCGGCGCCGCGCGCGTGCTGATCGCCGAGGGCCATCCGGCGAAGGCCATCGCCGTGCTCGACCGCATCGCCGAACGCATGCGTCGCGACGGCCGCCTGCGCGGCTTCATGCAGGTGCGCGCCCTTGTCGCGATCGCCGCGCACAGCGCGGGCGAAACGCTGCTGGCGCTGGCGGCGGCGGTCGACGTCGTCACCCTGGCGCTGCCGCAGAACGCATTGCGCTCGCTGATCGACGAGGGCCTGCCGATGCGCGAGGTGCTCGAATTCGCCCGGGCGCGCATTCCGGCCTGGTCGCGCAATTCCAACACCGCCACCTTTGTCGACACGCTTCTGCGCGAACTGGGCAAGACCGCGCCCGAACGCACGCGGCCGATAGCGATCGCCGCGAAGAAGCAGATGCTGAGCAGCAAGGAAACCGATGTCGCCGCCCTGCTGCTTCACGCCTACACCAACCGCCAGCTGGCCGAGACGCTGTCCATGGCGCCCGACACGGTGAAATGGCATTTGAAGAACATATTCGGCAAGCTCGGCGTCTCGAGCCGCACGGAAGCCGTGCTCAAGCTGAAGGAAATCGGGCTCGACGCCGCCACCGAACGCCAATTGGTTGGCTAGGGCGGTTCACCCTTTCATGGAAACGGTGAACCGCCCTAGCTCTTTGTTTTCACGCAATTCCGGACGGAAAACCGCTCACACTTTTCCTGGAATTGCTCTAACCACCCGAATGGGTGCTCAAAAAAACCACCCATTACCCGAAGGTGTCGGGACAGCGCTAATGTAGCGGGCCATCATCCAGCCGACATACGCTGGGTGGGAGCCGCATGGCGACTGGTTTCGTTTTCCACGAACTTTATCTTTGGCACAACACCTGGAACTGGAACCAGGTTTTTCCGCCGAGCCTGACGGTTCAGCCCGGCACCCATGCCGAAAATCCCGAGACCAAGCGTCGCCTGCGCAACCTCCTGGAAGTGAGCGGCATCCTCGACCATCTGGTCACCATCAAGCCGAGGCGCGCCACCGTCGAGGAATTGTCGCGGGTCCACTCGCCAGCGCATATCGCCAGGATCAGGGAGATCAGCGACCGTGGTTACGGCGACGCCAGCTCACTGACGCCGCTCGGCGCCGGCAGCTATGAAATCGCGCTGCTGGCGGCTGGCGGCGCCATCAAGGCGATGGAAGCCGTCATCACGGGCCAGGTGGACAACGCCTATGCGCTGATCCGTCCGCCCGGCCATCACGCCACCGCCGATGTCGGCATGGGCTTCTGCCTGTTCTCGAACGCCGCCATCGCCATCCGCCATGCTCAGCAGTTGCACGGCCTCACCCGCATCGCGACCGTCGACTGGGACGTGCATCACGGCAACGGCACGCAGGCGATCTTCTACGACGATCCGAGCGTGCTTTCGATCTCGCTGCACCAGGACAATCTGTTCCCGGCCAATTCCGGCGCGATCGCCGAGAACGGCGAGGGCATGGGCAAGGGCTTCAACATCAACGTCCCGCTGCCCCCGGGGTCCGGTCCGGGCGCCTATGCCGCGGCGTTCGAGCGCGTGGTGATCCCGGCGCTGGCGCGCTTCAAGCCGGAGCTGATCGTGGTGCCCTCGGGCTTCGACGCTTCCGGCGTCGATCCGATGGGACGCATGCTGATGAATTCCAGCGGCTACCGCAGGCTGGCGCGCATGCTGCTCGACGCGGCGCGCGAGCTATGCGGCGGGCGCCTGGTGATGACGCATGAAGGCGGCTACTCCGAAATGTACGTGCCTTACTGCGGCCTTGCCGTGATCGAGGAGCTTTGCGGGCACCGCACGGGCGTCGAGGACCCGTGGGACCAGCTGATGGGACAATGGGGTGGAATGTCGGCGCAGCCGCATCAGACGGCGATCATCGACCAGGCGGCCGAACTGGTCAAAAACATAAACTGACAAAAACTCAACAGGGGAATCGAGATGAAGCGCAGTTCGAAACTCACCACGCCGAACGTGATTGCCGGCTCGCGCCGCAATTTCCTGATAAAGGGCGGGCTTGCGACCGCCGCAACGCTGACCGGCATGCCCGCCATGCTGCTTTCGATGAACAACGAGGCGCGCGCCGAAGGCGATCCGATCCCGGTCGGCCAGTGCGGGCCGACCACCGACTTCGCCGCGCCCGACGGCATCGAGTTCAAGAACGGCCTGACGCTCGCCTGCGAGGAGATCAACGCGCTGGGCGGCATCCTCGGCCGGCCGCTCGAACCGTCCTTCGAGGACACCGCGCAGATGGGGGACGCCACCAACGTGCAGGCGGCGCAGCGCCTCGTCGACCGGCATGGCGTGCACGCGATCCTCAACGGCTACAACATCGGCTCGGGCGCCGCGATCCAGGAGGTCGCCGCCGACAACGGCATCATCTACGTCCACTACGACACCACGATCGGCCACAACAACCTGGTGAAGTCCAACCCGGACCGCTACTGGGGCTCGTTCCAGGGCGATCCCGCCGAATACTGGTATGGTCCTGGCTTTCTGAAGTTCCTGCAAGGCCTGGAAGAGAACGGCGAGTGGAAGCGCAAGAACAACAAGATGGCCGTGATCCTGTCGGCCGGGGTCTACGCCTCCAACATCGCCAACGCCGTCAAGGAGCAAGCCAAGAGCTATGGCTGGGACATCAGCCTGTTCGAGACCGTCAGCGTGCCGGCTTCGGAATGGGGACCGACGCTGGCCAAGATCCGCCAGGATCCGCCGGCGGTGATCTGCATCACCCACTTCCTGCCCGCCGATCTCGGGCAGTTCGCGCTGCAGTTCGCCTCGAACCCGACGCCGAGCCTGGTCTACATGCAATACGGCCCGTCGATCCCGGCCTTCCGCGACATCGCCAAGCAGGCGGCCAACGGCATCATCTACGCGACCGTCGTCGGCGCGCTGCAGGACGAGATCGGCACCGCCTTCGAGAAGCGCTACAAGGCAAAGTTCGGCCCGAACGCCGGCCACAATTCCGGCGCGCAGCCCTATGACGGCGCCTATGTCTGGGCGACCGCAGCAGCGCTTGCCGGCGGCACGGGCGAACCCGGCAACAACGACCAGAACCGCAAGGTTGCGGCCCGGATAAGCGCGATGATATGGCGCGGCGTCACCGGCACGACCCGCTTCATGCCGCTCGAGAACGCCGCCTACACCTATCCGACCCAGGTCAACGATTCATCGCTCGGCATGCCGCATCAGTTCCTGCAGATCCAGGACTACACCAAGGGTCCCGGCCTGATCGCGCCGGCGCCATACGGCACGACCAAGTTCATGACGCCGCCATGGATCAAGGCCTAGCCGGATGACGCAAGACGCCGTCGCGACGCCATTGCTGTCGTGCAGGCATGTCGGCAAGTCCTTCGGCGCGCTCGCGGCGGTCCGCGATCTGTCCTTCGATGTCGGGGCTGGAGAAATCCTCGGCATCGGCGGGCCGAACGGCGCCGGCAAGACGACGCTGTTCGAGGTGATATCGGGGCTGAACCCGGCCACCACGGGCGCTATCGTTCTCGACGGCCAGGACATCACCGGGCATGCGCCCGAGCAGATCTGCCATGCCGGCGTTGCCCGCACTTTCCAGCTCAACGCCGGCTTCGACAGCATGACGGCGCGCGATAACGTGCTGGTCGGCGCCTATTTCGGCCGGAGCAACCGGGCCGTGCCGACGCTGCGCGCCGGACGCGCGGCGCATCAGGCGGCCGATACCGCGCTTGAAATGCTCGGCATTGCCGACCGTGCCGACGAGGTCACCGGCAAGTTGCCGGTGCTCGACCGCAAGCTCTTGATGATGGCGAGCGCCATGGCGACGAAGCCGAAACTGCTTTTGATGGACGAGCCCGTCGGCGGCCTCACTGCGCGTGAGGTCGACCGTGTGATGGATGCCGTGCGCGCCATCAAGGCTGCGGGCGTCACCATCATCCTCATCGAGCATGTGATGCGCTTCCTGGTGCGCCTCTCCGACCGCATCATGATCATGCATCACGGCGAAAAGATCTTCGAAGGCCTGCCGACAAAGCTTCTCGACGACCGCACCGTCGTCGACGTCTATCTCGGCCAGGGCGCTTCCGAGCGGCTGCGCTCCTTCATGGAAAACACGCATGGCTGAGGCAGCGCTCGAGATCGTCGACGCCAGCGCCGGCTATGCCGGCCGCATCGTGCTCGACGCCATCAAACTGTCGGCCAGGAAGGGTGAACTCACCGCCATTGTCGGTCCCAACGGCCATGGCAAGAGCACCCTGCTCAAGGCGATTTCCGGGCTTGTCCCGGTGACGTCGGGCGAGATCCGCCTCGACGGCTCACGCATCGATCGTCTGCGTCCCGACCAGATCGTCGAACGCGGCGTCATCCAGGTTCCGCAGGGCGACCTGCTCTTTCCGGCGATGACCGTGCACGAGAACCTTCTGATGGGCGCCTACGCCAACCGCAGCGGTTCCGCCGAACGGCTCGACTTCGTCTTCACGCTGCTGCCCAAGCTGAAGGAGCGCCGCAACCAGACCGCCGGCACGCTTTCAGGCGGGGAGCGGCGCATGTGCGGCATCGGCCGCGGCCTGATGGCTGGCGGCGAGGTGCTGATGCTCGACGAGCCTTCGCTCGGACTGGCGCCGATCGTCATCGAGCAGATCTACGAGGTCATCTTCAACCTGAGACGCGAGGGCCGCACCATCCTTCTCGTCGAGGAGAATGCCGAGCGGATCGCCGAGCATGCCGACATGATCCACCTGCTCGACAATGGCCGCATCGCCTGGTCGGGCCTGGGCGCCGAACTGATGGCGCGCCCCGAAATCGTCGAAACCTATCTCGGAGTGTGAGCGATGGACGTCCTGATCCAGATCGTCGCTTCCGGCCTGACGCTTGGCGCCATGTACGCGGTCGCCACCATCGGCCTCTCGCTGGTCTACGGCTCGCTCAACATGCTCAACATGGCGCATGGCGCCATCCTGACGCTCGGCGGCTATATCTGCTACGCGGCCATCGTCCATACCGGCCTGCATCCGGCGCTGGCCCTGCTCGCCGCAGCAGCCGTCTGCGCGCTGGTCGGGCTGCTGATCTATTTCAGCGCGGCGCTGCCGCTGCTGAGGGCCGAGAATTTCGAGACCAACATCTTCATCGCCACCATAGGCATCGGCAGCGTCATCGAGAATTTGATGCTGAAGGGGTTTGGACCTTATCCGATCCCGCAGCCGCTCGCGGTGGGCGGCCAGGTGGTCATCGGCAATGTGCACATTCCGTTGCAGAACGTCTTCATCCTCGGCGTCGCCATCGTGCTGATGGCGGCGGTCGCCATCCTCATGCAGCGCACCAGCGCCGGCCGCGCCATTCGCGCCACCTCGATGAACCGCGAGGCGGCGCAGCTCATGGGCGTCAGGGTCGGCCGGATCTACGCGCAGGTGCTGGCGCTCTCCGGCGCGCTTGCCGCCGTTTCCGGCATCATGATCAGCTCGATCGCCACGCTGACGCCCGTTATGGGCGGCGACCCGATGCTGAAGGCCTTCATCGTCTGCGTGGTCGCGGGGCTCGGCAATGTCTACGGCGCCGTCATCGCGGCGATCGCGCTCGGCCTGCTCGAAGCCGCCACCCAATATGTGCTCGGCGTGCGCTGGAGCTTCGCCACCTTGCTGCTTCTCGTCATCCTCGTGCTGATCTGGCGACCCTACGGCCTGTTCGGCAAACAGCAGGTGGTGCGCCTATGACATCCATCCGCCGCGACATACTGATCGGCCTCGTCTGCCTGGCTCTCGCCGCCGCACTGCCGCTCGCCATGCCCGGGCGCTACGTCATCACCCAGTCGACGCTGTTCTTCATCTGGGCGATCGTGGTGGTGCAGTGGAACCTCGTGCTCGGCATGGGCGGCATCTTCTCGCTGGCGCAGATGGCGCTGTTCGCCACCGGCGCCTATGCCACCGCGATGCTGGGGTTCTACTGGAAGGTGCCCATGCTCGCCGCCATCCCGATGGCCGGCATCGTCACCGTCGCCATGGGCATGCTGATCGGCCTCGCCTGCCTGCGCCTGCGCGGCCCCTATGTGGCGCTGCTGACGCTGGCGATCGCGCAGGTCATGTATGTGCTGATCGTCAACGACACCGACTGCTTCACCACCGTCGGCGGCTGCATGCCGCTGTTTGGCGGTGTGCGCGGCATCGGCCAGTTCGGCGATATCGGCCTGCGCGCGCTGTTCCCGTCGAAATGGTACATCGCCCACTATTATGTCGGGCTGGCGCTGCTGGCGGTCGCGGTCGCGATTTCGATCGTCGTCATCAGGGGACCTCTGGGCCTTGCTTTCCGGGCACTCCGCGACAATCCGGGCTACGCCATGTCGCGCGGCATCAGCCGTTTCAAATACCAGCTCTGGATCTTCGCGGTCTCCGCCTTCTTCACCGGCATCGCCGGCGGCTTCTACGCCGTGCATTTCCGCGTCGTCGGCCCGACGGTCTTTTCCTTCTCGATGCTCTTGTTCCTGATCGCGATGATCGTCATCGGCGGCCTCGGCTCGATATGGGGCCCCCTGCTCGGCGCCGCGGTGCTGATGCTGGCCGACGAAGGCATGCGGGAACTGTCCGACTACCGCAACATCGGCCTTGGGCTGCTGCTGGCGGTCTTCGTCATCGCATGGCCGAACGGGCTGAACGGCTGGCTGCAGCGAAGCCGAACCAGCCGCCATTGACGACGGTCTTCATCGCCGCCGTGGGCGAGGGCAAACGCAGGCGGTCCGGCGAGAACGCCGGATCTTGACCGGGCAAACAAGGCCGGGCTCTTGCCTTTAAAGCGCGTCGCGCTGAAACGGATTCAGGCGACGCGCTTTAAGTCTTTGTTTTGATGCATGTCGTTGTCCCAGAACCGCCGCACACTTCTGGGCGACATGCATTAGGCTCTCTACAGCGATGACCAATTTCCCGTTAGATATGCCGGTGCGATAATCGAGATCAATTGAATTGTCGGGAGCAAAAATGATCCTACTGACGAGAGCTGTGGTTCAGCCCTGGAATTGCGACATGATGGGCCACATGACGACGCGGTTCTACGTCGCCTTTTTCGACGACGCCATCAACATCCTGCTGGGACAGGCGACCGGCTGGGCGCCGACGACGCCCGAATGGGCCGACAGGGGATGGGCCGACGTCCGGCATGAGATCGACTTCGTCGGCGAAGTGCCGTCGGGGGTCATCGTGGAAATCTACGGCACGGTCCGCACTGTCGGCCGCACGTCCATCCAGACGGATTACGAGATGCGCAGGCTGCATGGCGGCGAACTCGCGGCCAAGCTGGCCGCCAAGACGGTCTTCTTCAATCTCGCGGAGCGAAAATCCACCCCGCTGACGGAGCCGATGCTCGAGCGCCTGAAATCCTGGATGGCCGCCGCTCCCAGTCACGGCAGCGAAGCCTGAAGACCCTTCGGCGCTCTTTCCAGGGTCAGGCGCCTCTCCACATCGCGTCCGGCACCACCACCAGCTTGCCGACGAAATCCTTGCCCATGAAATCGGTCTGGGCGCGGTGGAAATCGGAGAGCTTGTAGACGCCGCCGACCAGCGGCCTGATCTTCTTTTCCTCGATGTAGCGCACGATGCGGCGGAAGTCCTCCCGCGTGCCCTGGCTCGAGCCGTGGAGCTGCAGCTGCTTCAGATACATGGTGCGCAGATCGAGCTGCACGACCGGCCCGGCAATCGCTCCGGCGGTCGTGTAGCGACCTTCGGGCCGCAGGATGCGCAAGAGGTCGTTGAAGATGGCGCCGCCGACGAGGTCGGCCACCACGTCGATGGGCTCGCCGCCAGTCGCTTCATTGACGGCGGTAAGCAGGTCGGCCACGCCGCGCGTGATCACCTTCTCGGCGCCGATGTCGAGCACGGCCTGCTCCTTGCCCTTGCCGACGACGGCATAGGGGATGGCGCCGCGCGCCCGTGCCAGTTGCACGATGCCGGAGCCAACGCCGCCAGAGGCGCCGGTGACCAGCACCCGCTCGCCGGCCTTCAGCGCCGCGCGCTCCAGCATCTGCTCGCCGGTGAGATAGGCGCAACAGAAAGTGGCGAGCTCGACATCGCTCAAGTCGGTGTCGACGACATGCGCGTTCTCGGCCGGCAGGGACTGGTATTCGGCATAACCGCCATCGCGGCCGTGGCCCATATAGTCGATGTCGGCCAGCGAATCGTCGTCGCGGTTGTAGATGGAGAAGTCGACCATGACGCGTTCGCCGATGCGGTTCGCTGGCACGCCGTCGCCGACAGCGACGATCGTCCCAACAGTGTCGGTGCCCTGGATGCGCGGGAAGGTCAGCGTGTTGCCTTGGCGGCGCCAGGTCGAAACCGCCCCGGCGTCTTCCTCCGTGCCATAGGCGCCCTGGCGCACCCAGACATCGGTGTTGTTCATGCCGCAGGCGCTGACCTTGACCAGCACTTCGCCGACGGCCGGCGCCGGCACCTTCGCGTCGGTGCGGTAGACGAGCTTCTCCAGGCCGCCATGGCCGGTAAGCTGCACGGCGGCCATGGTGGCGGGAACGGTTCTGGTCATGGCATTCATGTCGCCTCTCAAATGTCGCTTCTCAGATATTGGCGAGGACGCTGTTCACGGCGTCGGCTGTCTTCGCGACGACGATGTCGGCCTCCTCCCGCGTCAGGCAAAGCGGCGGCGCGAAGCCTAAGATGTCGCCTTGCGGCATCGCGCGGCCGATGACGCCACTAGCGGCCAGCGCCGTGGCGATCTGCGGCCCGACCTTCAGCGCGGGGTCGAAGAAGACACGATCATCGCGGTCCTTCACGAACTCGACCGCCGCCAGCATGCCGTCGCCGCGCACTTCGCCGACATTCCGGTGACCGCCGACGGCCTTGGCGAGCTCGGCGCGGAAGTAGGCGCCGGTCTCGTCGGCGTTCCGCACCAGGTCCATCTCGTCGATCAGCTCGAGATTGGCGACACCCGCGGCAACGCAGATCGGGTGCGCCGAATAGGTCCAGCCATGGCCGAGCGAACCCAGCTTGTCGGAGCCCTTGACCAGCACCTGCCAGACCTTGTCGGAAACGATGACGCCGGACAGCGGCGCATAGGCCGAGGTGAGCCCCTTGGCGATGGTGATCAGGTCCGGCTTCATACCGTAATGGTCGGAGCCGAACATGGTGCCGAGACGGCCGAATCCGGTCACCACTTCGTCGGCGACGAGCAGCACGTCATACTTGTTCAGCACGGCCTGGATCTTCTCCCAATAGCCGGCCGGCGGCGGCACGATGCCGCCGGTGCCTAGGATCGGCTCGCCGATGAAGGCGGCCACCGTGTCCGGCCCCTCGGCGAGGATCATTTCCTCCAGCTTGTCGGCGCAATGTTGCGAGAACTGCTCCTCGCTCATCGAGCGGTCGGCGCGGCGGAAATAATAAGGCGCTTCGGTGTGCAGGATCGGCGCGCGCGGCAGGTCGAAGGCGTTGTGGAACAGCTCGAGCCCGGTCAGCGACCCGGTCATCACGCCGGAACCGTGATAGCCGCGCCAGCGCGAGATGATCTTCTTCTTTTCCGGCCGTCCGAGAACGTTGTTGTAGTACCAGATCAGCTTGATGTTGGTTTCGTTGGCGTCGGAACCGGAGAGACCGAAATAGACGCGGCTCATGCCCTTCGGCGCGCGGTCGATGATCATCTTGGCAAGGGTGATCGAGGCCTCAGTGCCGTGGCCGACATAGGCGTGGTAATAGGCCAGGTTCTTCGCCTGCTCGGCGATGGCATCGGCGATCTTCTGGCGGCCATAGCCGACATTGACGCAATAGAGACCGGCGAAGGCATCGATGCTCTTCTTGCCGGTGTTGTCCCAGACGGTGACGCCTTCGCCGCCGGCCATGATGCGCGCCGGCGATTCGCCGCGCGCATGTGTGCCCATATGCGTCGAGGGATGGAAGAAGTGGTCGCGATCCCAGGCGGAGAGTTCGTTGGACTGTTCGAGCATTTTTTGACTCCTGACGAGAATGAGGCCTGCGCAGCTTACGCTACATCGAGGCAGAGATATTTGAGGTCCGTAAAAGCTTCCAGGCCGTGGCGCGAGCCCTCGCGGCCGATGCCGGATTGCTTGACGCCGCCGAACGGGATCGGCGCGCCGGTGATCTTGACCCGATTGATCGCGACCATGCCGTAGTCCAGCGCGCGGCCCATGCGCGCCTGGCGCGCGCCATTCTCGCTAACGACATAGGCGACGAGGCCGTATTCGGTGGCGTTGGCGCGGGCGACGACTTCCGCCTCGTCGTCGAACGAGGTGACGGCGGCGACCGGGCCGAACGTCTCTTCACGCATGATCAACGCTTCGTCCGGCACATCGACGAGCAGCGTCGGCTGGTAGAACAGCGGGCCGGCCGCGTCACGCTTGCCGCCGGCCAGGCAGCGCGCGCCATGGGTGAGCGCATCGGCGACTTGCTCCTCGACCTTCTTGACCCCGCGCTCATGCATCAGCGGCCCGATCTCGGCGTCCGCGGAGAGACCGTTGCCGGTGCGGAGCTGCTCGATGCGGCGCGCGAATGCCGCGCAGAAGCGATCATAGATCGGCCGCTGCACATAGATGCGATTGGCGGCGAGGCAATCCTGGCCGGAGGTGGCGAACTTGGCATCGAGCGCGATCGTCACGGCCTTGTCGATGTCGGCATCGTCGAACACGATAAGCGGCGCATGGCCGCCGAGTTCCATGACCAGGCGCTTCATGGTCGCAGCACTCTGCGCCGCGATCAGCCGGCCGACCTCGGTCGATCCGGTGAAGCTCATGGCGCGGACCCTGGCGTCGGCGCACATCGCGCCGACGATGGTGCACGCATCGCCGGTGACGACGTTGAAGACGCCGGCAGGCAGGCCGGCGCGCTCGCCGAGTTCGGCCAGCGCCAAAGCCGAGAGCGGTGTCCCGGACGACGGATGCGCCACCACCGTGCAGCCGGCGGCCAAAGCCGCGGCCGCCTTGCGGGTGAGCATGGCCGACGGAAAATTCCACGGCGTGACGACCCCGGCCACGCCGAGCGGCTCGCGGCGCACCGACATCTGAGCATTCGGCAGATGGCTGGTGACGCTTTCGGCATTGAGGCGTTTCGCTTCCTCGGCATACCACTCGACGAAGGAAGCGGCGTAGTCGATCTCGCCCAGCGATTCCTTCAGCGGCTTGCCCTGCTCAAGCGTCATCAGCAGCGCCAGATCGTCCTTGGCGGCGACGATCAGATCGAACCATTTTCGCAGGATCTTCGAGCGCTCCTGCGGCAGGGCCGAGCGCCAGCCGTGAAATGCACGCGACGCGGCGTCGATCGCCTTCGTCGTCTGCGCCGCATCGAGCGCGGCCACAAAGGCGACGGTAGCGCCGGTCGCCGGATCGGTAACCTCGAAACTGGCCGCAGCATCGCTCGCCGTCCAGTGGCCGTCGACATAAGCGAGAGCGCGCAACAGCCGGCGGTCGGCGAGCCGGTCCAGCGCTTCATGGTGGTTGGTGCGGGCAAAATGCGCGGACATCGGCGCCTCCATTCGATGCCGAAGCATCGGCCGTGTCGGGCAAAGAATGGGACTGTTTCAGCGGCTGTTGGTAGAGAGATTGTCTCTATTGGCGCGCCGACACAGATGATCTCTCTAGTTGGCCGGCCGGCAGGCGCAGCCGAACCTCGAAAATTGGCCGAGCCTTCTCAACTTCGTCATCCACGGGCGAAGCAAGGAGCGAAGCGACGCGGCGTAGACCCGAGGATCCATGCCGTGACGTTGAGGCGCCGCTACGCTGCAGAATTCTGCTCTGCTGCGCTTTCGATCAAAGTCACGGAATGGATCCTCGGGTCTACGCTCCGCTTCGCGTCGCTCCGCCCGTGGATGACGATGGCGTTTTCATTGTTCCGGCAACAGGTCGGCCACCGGCAGCACGGTCTCGTCCTTGACCGTCTTGGTGACGATGTAGGTGAAGTAGCGGTCGATGCCGATCTCGCGTTCGAGCAGGCTGTCGACCAACCGCTGATAGGCATCGATGTCGCGCGCCATCACCTTCAACACATAGTCGACGCCGCCGCCCACCGACCAGCAGGCGACGATCTCCGGAACATCGCGCACGACCCGCTCGAACCTGTCGAAGTCCGCCTGGCGGTGGTTGGCTAAAGTCACCTCCATCAGCACCGTCGCCACCGGCGCGATGACGCGCATGGCGATCGTGGCGTGATAGCCGGACACGATGCCGGCCTTTTCCAGCTTGCGCAGCCGCATCCAGCACGGCGTCGGCGACAGGCCGACCTTCTCGGCCAGCGCCAGCTTGGTGATGCGCCCATCGCGTTGGATGGCGTCGAGAATCCTGAGGTCGATCGGGTCGAGTTTCGCTGCCGCCATGCGGGATTCGCCTTTCGTTGCAGACACCATGACGATGCATTATTTCGATTGTCAATTGCACTGATTTCGCTCTCTAATATGTCATGACATTATGGCAGCCAGATCCTGCTCTCATCCGCCGCCCGGCCTATCTCTCGCTGGCCGACCAGTTCGCACGCGCGATCCATGACGGGCGGCTCGCCAATGGCGCGCAACTGCCGACGCATCGCCGCCTTGCGGACGACCTGAAGCTTTCGGTGCAAACGGTCAGCCGCGCCTATGAGGAACTGATCCGGCGCGGCCTGATTTCCGGGGAGGTCGGGCGCGGCAGCTTCGTGCAGACGCAGCGCCGCGAACCGGAGCCGCCTTACATCCCGGAGCGCCTCGGCGAGGTCATCGACCTCTCGATCCTGAAGCCGGTCTGCGAGCCGATGCATCTGGAAAAATTGAAGCAGGCGCTGGGGTGGCTGGCCGAGAATCTGCCGTCGAGCTCGGCGCTGTCGTTCCGGCCGAACATGGTGTTTCCGCGCCATCGCGCCGTCGCGGTCGAGTGGCTGAAGCTTTGCGGGCTCGAAGCGTCGCCGCAGAATATCAGCCTGACCAACGGCGCCACCGCCGGCATGACGGTGGCGCTGATGAGCGTAGCGCCGCCCGGCTCGACCGTCGCCACGGAGGCGATCGGCCACCACACGCTGGTGCCGCTTGCCCGCTATCTCGGCTTCAACCTCGAGGGCCTGCCGATCGACGGCAACGGGCTGATCCCCGAAGCGCTCGACGAGGCTTGCCGGCTGTCGGACATCCGCGCCGTGTTCGTCCAGCCGTCGGTGATCAACCCGACGGCGACGTTGATGGACGCCACCCGCCGCGAGCAGATAGCCGCCGTTGCCCGCAAGCATGACATCGCGATCATCGAGAACGACGTGCTCGGGCCGCTGGTTGAAGGCCGGCCGGCCGCGGTTGCCGCCTTTGCGCCGGAGCGCACGCTCTACGTCACCTCCTTCACCAAGATCACCGTGCCTGGCCTGCGCATCGGCTATCTCGCGGTGCCGGACCGCTACGTCGCCGCCGTCGCCAACCGCCACCTCGTCTCGAACTGGATGGCGACGCCGATGGTGGCGGAGATCGCGACGCGCTGGGTGACCGACGGCACGGCGATGGAACTGGTCAACTGGCAGCGCCAGGCGTTGAAGCGGCGCCAGGAGATCGCAGCCGAAATGCTGGCCGGCGTCGATTATCGCGTCCACCGTGACGGGCTGCATCTATGGCTCGAACTGCCGGGCGACCGCGCCGAGGAGAGTTTTGTTTCGCAGGCGCGGCTGCGCGGGGTGGCGATCGCGCCGGGCACCTCGTTCCGCATCGCCGACACGCCCTGGCATCCGGCCGTGCGCATCTCGCTCGGATCGACCACAGAGGGGGAACTGCGCGCGGGCCTGAGCGTTGTCGCCAAGCTGCTGCTCGGCGATCCGGAGCATCTCCTGCTCGCCATCTGATGCACAAAGGCAGCTCAGATTGCCCTGAAATTGTGCTGCGCCGGAAAATATTGTCATGATATTATTTTACCAATTGACATGATTTGACGCGTTTCGCATCGTTAAGGGCATAGGCTTCTCCAAAACGGGGAAATGGATTGCCCGCGCCCATCATCAAGGTTGATGCGATTTCGAAGAGCTTCGGCGCCTTCAAGGTGCTGGACGGCCTGTCGATGCAGGTCATGCCAGGCGAGAAGCTGGCGCTGATCGGCCCGTCCGGCTCCGGCAAGACGACGATCCTGCGCATCCTGATGACGCTGGAGAAGATCGACGGCGGCCACATCCAGGTCGACGGCGAGCAGCTCTACCACATGGAACGCAACGGCCAGCTGCTGCCGGCCGACGAGCGGCACCTGGCCAGGATGCGCCAGAAGATCGGCATGGTCTTCCAGCTCTTCAATCTCTTCCCGCACAAATGCGTCATGGACAATGTGACGCTCGCGCCAATGCTGACCAAGGGCGTCGCCCGCGCCGCCGCCGAAAAGCGGGCGATGGAGCTGCTCGACATGGTGGGCCTCGCCGACAAGGCGAAAGCGATGCCGGCGCAGCTTTCCGGCGGCCAGAAGCAGCGCGTCGCGATCGCCCGGGCGCTGGCGCTGTCGCCCAAGATCATGCTGTTCGACGAGGTCACCTCGGCGCTCGACCCTGAGCTCGTCGAGGAGGTGCTCAACGTCATGCGCAAGCTCGCCGCCGAGACCGACATGACCATGCTTCTGGTCACCCATGAGATGGGCTTCGCCCACGATTTCGCCGACCGCGTGCTGTTCTTCGACCGCGGCCGAATCGTCGAGGAAGGCAAGCCCGATGAGATTTTCCGCCATCCCAAACAGGAAAGAACGCAGAGCTTCCTGAAGAAGATCATCGCGGCCGGACATCGCGTCTGACCGCAATGCAAACGAGCGACGTAGTCGTCTCGGGGCGACCAGGTCGTCCACGGGCGGCCAAAGGCCGTCCCGAGCCGAGCAAACCAAGAAGAGAAACAAGGAGTTGGGAACAATGAAGAAACTTGGCATTCTGGCTGGCGTCGCCGGCCTCGCAGTGAGCGCAATGCTGCTCGCCCCCGGTGCGCGTTCGGCCGACGACGCCAAGCTGGAGCAGCTCAAGCAGCAGGGCTTTGCCCGCGTCGCCATTGCCAATGAGCCGCCCTATACGGCGGTGGCAGCGGACGGCAAGGTTTCGGGCGCGGCGCCTGACGTGGCACGCGAGATCTTCAAGCGCCTCGGCGTCAACGACATCGTCGCCTCGATCTCCGAATATGGCGCCATGATCCCGGGCCTGCAGGCGGGCCGCTTCGACGTCGTCACCGCCGGCCTGTTCATGAAGCCGGAACGTTGCGCGGCGGTCGTCTATTCCGAGCCGGTGCTTTGCGATGCCGAGGCGCTGCTGGTGAAGAAGGGCAATCCGAAAGGCTTCAAGAGCTATGAGGACATCGCCAAGGATGCGTCGGCGACCGTCGGCGCGCCTGGTGGCGGCACCGAGGAGAAGCTGGCGCTGAATGCCGGTGTGCCGCGCGATCGCGTCATCGTCGTGCCGGATGGCCAAAGCGGCCTGAAGATGGTGCAGGACGGCCGCATCGACGCCTATTCGCTGCCGGTGCTCTCGATCAACGACCTGGTCAAGAAGGCCAACGATCCGAACCTAGACGTCATCGCCCCGGTGGTCGGCGCTCCGGTCTATTGTGACGGCGCCGCCTTCAAGAAGGGCGACGAGGCGCTGCGCGATGCCTATGACGTCGAGCTCGCCAAGATGAAGAAGTCGGGCGAGTTCGCCAAGATCATCGAGCCCTACGGCTTCTCCGCCAAGGCGGCCATGTCGACGACGCGCGAGAAGCTCTGCGCGGCGAAGTAGCTCCCTCCCTTCTCCCCGTTCACGGGGAGAAGGTGGCCCGAAGGGTCGGATGAGGGGCGTTGCCAAGTTCTGCAAGGCTGGCTCCGCCCTTCATCTGCCTGCCCGTCCTTCGCAGCAGCTGCGCTGCAGCTACGGAGGATAAACCGGCATCTTCTCCCGTTGAACGGGGAGAAGGACCCAAGAACGCAAACGTTGGAACCCTATGACCCAGTGGTCCGGCTATCTCGGCCTGATATTGCAGGGAGCGCTTGTCACCATCGAGCTGACGCTGATGGGGTCGGTGCTTGCGCTGATCATGGCCTTCCTTGCCGGCATGGGGCGCGTGTCGCGCTTCTTCATCGTGCGCGCGATCGCAACCGTCTATATCGAATTCTTCCGCGGCACCTCGATCTTCGTCCAGCTGTTCTGGGCCTATTTCGTGCTGCCTTTCGCCGGCCTGTCGCTGACGCCGCTGCAGGCGGGCGTGCTGGCGCTGGGCTTGAATGTCGGCGCCTATGCGGCGGAGGTGGTGCGCGGCGCCATCCTGTCGGTCGGCCGCGAGCAATACGAGGCCTGCACGGCGCTCAATCTTGGCCGCTGGCAAGGCATGCGCCACGTCATCCTGCCGCAGGCGCTGCTGGTCATGCTGCCGACCTTCGGCAACAACGCAATCGAATTGCTCAAGGCGACCTCGGTCGTGTCGCTGATCTCGCTCGCCGACCTGACCTTCCAGGCGCAGGTGGTGCGCTCGCAGACCGGCAGCACGCTGATGCCCTTCGTCTCCGTGCTGGTCATCTATTTCGCGCTGGCGCTGATCATCTCCTGGGGCGTGCGGACGCTTGAACGCCGCATGGCGCGCGGCCTCGACGGAGTGCGTGTGTGATGGACTGGGCCAAATAATGGACTGGGATTGGAACTTCGTCCGGGAGATCATGCCGGTGCTGCTCCAGGGCGTGAAGATCACCATCCTGGCGACGGTGCTCGGCTCGATCCTGGCGGCGATCGTCGGGCTTGGGATAGCGCTGGCGCGGCGCTCGGAGAACCGGCTGGTGTCGCGCAGCGTCGGCTGGTTCGCCGAATTCATCCGCGGCACACCGCTTTTGGTGCAGCTTTATTTCATCTTCTACGTGCTGCCCGATATCGGCATCCTGCTGCCGCCGCTGGTGGCGGGCGTCATCGGCCTTGGCTTGCATTACGGCACATACACGGCCGAGGTCTACCGCGCCGGCATCGACAATGTGCCGCGTGGGCAGTGGGAAGCGGCCAAGGCCTGCAATCTCAATGGCCGCCATACCTGGACGCATATCATCCTGCCGCAGGCGATCCCGCCGATGATTCCGGCCTTGGCCAACTATTTCATCGCCATGTTCAAGGAGACGCCGCTGCTTTCGGCGATCACGGTGCTTGAGCTGATGAACCAGGCCAAGAGCGTCGCCAATACATACTACCGCTACATCGAACCGATGACGCTGGTCGGCGCCTTCTTCCTCGTCATCAGTCTCTGCTCCGTCGTGCTCTTACGCTGGCTGGAGCGTCGCTACGGCAGGATCGAAAGATGAAGGTCATGAAAGCATTGCCCGAGATCCGCCTCGAAACGGCGCGCCCCGCGCTGGATGCGCGCCCGCTGCAAAAGCGCGTCGGACTGATCGCCCTGGCGACCGACCACACCAGCGAGGTGGACTTCCGCCGCATGGTGGCGAGCGAGCGGATCGGCGTCTATGTCGCGCGCATTCCCTATGCCAATCCGACGACGCCGGAGAATTTGCGCAAGATGCAGCCGTCGCTTTCGGCGGGCGCAGCGCTCATCCTGCCGGACGAGCCGCTCGATGCCGTCTGTTATTCCTGCACGTCCGCTTCGGTGGTGATCGGTGACGCCGAGATCGAAGCTGCCATCCAGGCGGCCAAGCCCGGTGTTCCCGTCGTCACGCCGCCGATGGCCGGCATGCGCGGCCTGAACGCTTTTGGGGTCAAGCGCATCAGCATCCTCACCCCCTATACCGTCGAGACCAGCCGGCCGATGGCAGCCTATTTCGCGTCGCATGGCTTCGACATCCAGAGTTTTACTTGCCTCGGCTTCGAGGACGACCGCGAGATGGCGCGGATCGCGCCGTCGTCACTGGTCGAGATGGCGCGCAAGGTCATGCATCCCCAGGCCGATGCGCTGTTTGTCTCCTGCACCGCGCTGCGCGCCGCGCTCGCCGTTCCCGGCATGGAAGAGGCGATCGGCCGTCCGGTCGTCACCAGCAACCAGGCCAGCGCCTGGAACTGCCTGCGGCTTTGCGGCGACGACACGCCGCGAACCGAGTTCGGCCGGCTATGGACGAAGTTGCTGGCCGCGTGATCGAAATGACCGTTGAACTCCAGCATATTCGCATCGCGCGCGAACGCATTGCCGGCAAGGTCGAGCGGACACCCACTGTGCTGTCGCAAAGCCTGTCGGATCGCGTCGGCCATCCTGTTCATCTCAAGCTGGAGCACCACCAGACCACGGGGGCGTTCAAGCTGCGCGGCGCTTCCAACGCGATAGCCGCGTTGAGCGCGGAAGAAAAATCGCGTGGCGTTGTCGCCGCTTCGACCGGCAATCACGGACGGGCGCTCGCCCATGCGGCGAAGCTCGAAGACATGCGCGCGGTGATCTGCATGTCGAAGCTAGTGCCGCAAAACAAGCTCGAAGCCATCCGCCGTCTTGGCGCCGAAGTCCGTATCATCGGCAACAGCCAGGACGACGCCCAGCGGGAGGTCGACAGGCTGGTGGCGGAGGAAGGGCTGGTCATGCTGCCACCTTTCGACCACCCTGATATTATCGCCGGGCAAGGCACGCTCGGGCTGGAAATCATGGAGCAGGTTCCGGATGCCGTGGCGGTGCTGGTGCCGCTCTCCGGCGGTGGGCTGGCGGCGGGCGTCGCCGCGGCTGTGAAAGGGGTGAGTCCAGGCACCAAAGTCATCGGCATCTCGATGGCGCGTGGCGCCGCAATGAAAGCCAGCCTCGATGCCGGCCGGCCCATGCAGGTCGAGGAACTGCCGACACTGGCGGATTCGCTCGGCGGCGGCATCGGCCTCGACAACCGGCTGACCTTCGCCATGTGCCGGGAACTGCTCGACGACGTGGTCCTGCTCTCGGAGGACGAGATCGCCGCCGGCATCCGCCATGCCTACGAACAAGAGCGCGAGATCGTCGAGGGCGCCGGCGCCGTCGGCATCGGCGCGCTGCTGGCGGGGAAGGTCGAAGTGAGCGGCCCCACTGTGCTCATTCTCTCCGGCCGCAACATCGACATGAACGTGCATCGCCGGATTGTCTGTGGTGAACGTTCGGTGACGGAGCGCGCCGCATGAGAGTTCTTCGATGCCGAGTTCCCGCCCACCCCTCTCTGTCCTGCCGGACATCTCCCCCGAAAGGGGGGAGATTGGCTGTGTCGATGCCGCCGCTTTCCTTGCGGCGCTTGAGATTGGCGAAAGAAGAGATGCGGGCTGATCTCCCCCCTTGCGGGGGAGATGGCCGGCAGGCCAGAGGGGGGTGTGACGGAACGCCTTCCTTCGCGGCTAGCACCTTTGCGGAGCGCGCAGCATGAGCCGCATGACCATCCTTACAGAAGCCGAGTTACGCAAGATCGTGACGCTCGACCTGGACGCTGTCGCCTGCGTCGAGAATGCCTTCCGGGCGTTGGCCACAATGCCCGTAGCAATGCCGCCGATTTTGCGGCTCGACATTCACGAGCACCGCGGCGAGGTCGACGTGAAGTCCGCCTATGTGCCCGGCATAGACGGTTTCGCCGTCAAGATAAGTTCCGGCTTCTTCGACAATCCGACGCTGGGCCTGCCGAGCGGCGGCGGCATGATGGTGCTGCTTTCGGCAAAGACCGGCGTGGTCGAGGCGCTGCTGCTCGACAACGGCTATCTCACCGACATCCGCACCGCCGCCGCCGGCGCGGTCGCGGCCAGGCATCTGTCGCGCGAGGACTCCAAGGTCGCGGCGATCTTCGGCGCCGGTTTGCAGGCCGGCCTGCAATTGGAAGCCTTGCGGCTCGTGAGACCGATCGAGGAAGCGCGCATCTGGGCGCGCGACGCCGCCAAGGCCGAGGCAACCGCTGCTCGCCTGCGCGAGAAGCTTGGCATCATCGTGCGCGCCGAGCCGGACGCGGCAAACGCGGCGGCCGGGGCCGACATCATCGTCACAACGACACCTTCGACCGAGCCGCTGATCAAGCCCGGCTTCATCTCCGCCGGCCAGCACATCACCGCGATGGGCTCGGATGCCGAGCACAAGAACGAGATCGCGCCGGCGATCCTGCGCATGGCCGACCTCTATGTCGCCGACAGCGCCAAGCAGACACGGCGCCTCGGCGAGCTCCACCACGCCATCGAGGCGGCGGTCTTCGCCGCCGATGCGGAGATCACCGAACTGGGTGAGATCATTGCCGGCAGCAAGCACGGCCGACGTACGGCAAGCGACATCACCATTGCCGACCTCACCGGCACCGGCGTGCAGGACACCGCGATCGCCACGCTGGCTCGCGACCGTGCGCGGGCGGCGAATGCCGGAACGATTTTCGAGAGCTAGTACCGGCCGCAAGGCCCAACAAACGAGGACCAAGAAAATGCAGCCAAACCTGAAATTCTCGCGGAGCGAATTTGCCGATCGCCTCGCCAAGACGCGCAAGGCCATGGAGGTGAAAGGCGTCGATCTTCTGATCGTCAGCGATCCTTCCAACATGGCCTGGCTGACGGGTTATGACGGCTGGTCCTTCTATGTGCATCAGGCGGTGATCGTGCCGCCTTCGGGCGAGCCGGTCTGGTATGGCCGCGGCCAGGACGCCAACGGCGCCAAGCGCACCGCCTATCTCGCGCATGACAACATCATCGGCTACGCCGACCATTATGTGCAGTCGACCGAGCGCCACCCGATGGACTACCTCGCCAGCGTGCTGGCCGAGCGCGGCTGGGACAAGCTCACCATCGGCGTCGAGATGGACAATTACTGGTTCTCGGCCGCCGCCTTCGCGGCGCTGCAGAAGCACCTGCCCAACGCCCGCTTCGCCGACGCCACCGCGCTGGTCAACTGGCAGCGGGCGGTGAAAAGCCCGACCGAGATCGAGTACATGCGCAACGCCGCCCGCATCGTCGAGGCGATGCACCAGCGCATCGTCGACAAGATCGAGGTCGGCATGCGCAAATGCGACCTGGTCGCCGAGATCTACGATGTCGGCACGCGCGGCGTCGACGGCCCAGATGGCAAAATTGGCGGCGACTATCCGGCGATCGTGCCGCTGCTGCCGTCTGGCGCGGATGCCTCGGCGCCGCATCTGACCTGGGACGACAAGCCAATGAAGGTGAACGAAGGCACGTTCTTCGAGATCGCCGGCTGCTACAACCGCTACCACTGCCCGCTGTCGCGCACCGTCTTCCTCGGCAAGCCGACGCAAGCCTTCCTCGACGCCGAGAAGGCGACGCTGGAAGGCATGGAGGCAGGCCTCGCGGCGGCGAAGCCCGGCAATGTCTGCGAGGACATCGCCAACGCCTTCTTCGCGGTGCTGAAGAAATACGGCATCGTCAAGGACAACCGCACCGGCTATCCGATCGGTATCTCCTATCCGCCGGACTGGGGCGAGCGCACGATGAGCCTGCGCCCCGGCGACCGCACCGAGCTCAAGCCCGGCATGACCTTCCATTTCATGACAGGGCTGTGGCTGGAGACGATGGGGCTGGAGATCACCGAGTCGATCCTGATCACCGACACCGGCGTCGAGTGCCTGGCTAATGTGCCGCGCAAGCTGTTCGTGAAGGACTGAGCCGATGTCCGCTCTGCGTCCGTCGCCGATCGCGCCGACCGTCGACTTCGAGCGCGACGGCGTCCAGCACGGCTTCCTGCGCCTGCCCTACAGCCGCGACGATTCCGCCTGGGGATCGGTGATGATCCCGGTCTGCGTCGTTCGCAACGGCAAGGGCTCGACGGCGCTGCTCACCGGCGGCAATCACGGCGACGAGTATGAGGGGCCGCTGGCGCTTTACGAGCTCGCCCGCACGCTCGACCCGAAAAATGTCTCCGGCACGGTCATCATCGTGCCGGCGATGAACTATCCGGCGTTCCGGGCCGGCACGCGCACCTCGCCAATCGACAAGGGCAACATGAACCGCTCCTTCCCCGGCCGCCCGGACGGCACGGTGACGGAGAAGATCGCCGATTATTTCCAACGCGAGCTGCTTCCGCGCGCGGACATCGTCTTCGACTTCCATTCCGGCGGCAGGACACTGGACTTCGTGCCGTTCTGTGCCGCGCATACGCTGTCGGACAAGGCGCAGGAGAAAAAGGCCTTCGCCGCGGTCGAAGCTTTCTCGGCGCCGTTCTCGATGCGCATGACGGAGATCGACGCGGTCGGCATGTACGACACGGCCGCCGAGGAAATGGGCAAGGTCTTCGTCACCACCGAGCTCGGCGGCGGCGGCACCTCGCGCGCCGAAACCGTGCGCATCGCCCGGCGCGGCATCCTCAACGTGCTTCGCCATGCGGGCATCGTCGATGGTGCGGTCGAGAAGACTCGAACAAAATGGCTGGACATGCCGTCGGGCGATTGCTTCGCCTTCGCCGAGGATGACGGCATGATCGAGACCATGGTCGATCTCGGCGAGGCGATCAAGGAAGGCCAGGTGGTCGCGCGCATCCATCCGGTCGGCCGCACCGGGCAGGCGCCGCAGGAGATCAAGGCCAGGATGTCCGGATTGCTCGCAGCGCGCCACTTCCCGGGCTTGGTCAAGGCGGGCGACTGTGTCTCGGTGCTTGGCGTGGCCGTCGGGCAGTAGCCCCGGCGCGTCGCGCCTACTGCACCACGCGCTTCTCGAGCTTGCGGGCAAGCGTGCGCCGGTGCAGGCCAAGCCGGCGCGCAGTTTCGGAGATGTTGAAGCCGGTCTCGACCAGCGTTTCGTGGATGCGCTCCCATTCGAGGTTCTTGATCGAGGTGGGGCGGCTGGTGAGCGGCACCGAAACGTCGCCCTCGGCGCGGCCGAAGGCGGCTTCGATGTCATCGGTGTTGGCGGGCTTGGCCAGATAGTGGCAGGCGCCGAGCTTGATCGCCTCGACCGCCGTGGCGATGCTGGCGAATCCCGTCAGCACGACGATCCGCATCGACGGATTGCGGGCGCTTAGCAGCTTGACGCATTCGAGCCCCGATCCCGCTCCGAGCTTGAGATCGACGACCGCATAGCCCGGAACGGCCGTTTCCAGTGCGACCAGCAGCGCCTCGCGGTCGTGGCAGACCACAACGTCGTAGTCGCGCTTTTCAAACGAACGTTTGAGCGTTCGCGCGAAAGTCGCGTCGTCCTCGACGACAAACAGGGATCGATCAGATTTCACGATCGTCTCCATCGGTCAGTGCCGCCAGCGGCAGCGAAAGGGTAACGCGAGCGCCCTCGGCCATGTTGCGCGCCGAAACGTCGCCGCCGAGCTTGCGCACCACGTTGAACACCAGGAAGAGGCCCAGGCCGCCGCCTGGCCGCCCCTTGCTCGACATATAGGGCTGGCCGAGCGTGGCCAAAATATCCTTGTCGAAACCCGGTCCGCGATCCTCGACGGAGAGCACCAGCTTCTCATCCTGCCGCTCGGCAGTTATGTCGACCCAATCGTGCGATGCTTCCTGCGCATTGTCGAGCACATTGAAGATCACCTGCTTCAGCGCCGTGTCGGACACGATCTGCTCGTCCGGCTCGAAACCGTTGCTGTAGTCCAGCCTGAGGGGCTGGCGGCTGACACGCCACTCCTGGACGAGATCGTCGAGGAAGTCGCGGATCGTGGTGCGGATCGTGCCCTCGCCCCGCGCCTGGCCGGAGGACATGAGGATGCCCGTGACTATGCTTTTGCAGCGCTCGATCTGCACCTGCATCTCGGCCACATCCTCGGAAAGCTCGCGGTTGCGCTTGACGCCCTGCATCTGGCGCCAGTCGGACAGGATGACCGATATGGTCGAGAGCGGCGTGCCCAGTTCATGCGCCGCACCCGAGGCCAGCAGGCCCATGCGCACGATGTGATCTTCCTCGGCGGAACGCTGGCGCAGGTCGGCGAGGTAGGCATCGCGTTCGCGCAGGTTGCGGTTGATGCGCGTCATGAAGATCACGATCAGGCCGGCCGCGAGCACGAAGCAGATGAACATGCCGCGCAGATGCAGCGCCAGGAGGTCGCTGCCGCCATGATGCGGGATCGCGATCGGCTGGAAAACGAAGATAAGGAAGACGAAGCAGGCCGAGGCGGCCACCACCAGGATCCAGGTCGACCATGGCGCCAGCAGCGCGGCGCCGAGCGTGATCTGCAGGAGATAGAGCGACACGAAAGGGTTCGAGGCGCCGCCGCTCAGGTAGAGTTGCGTCGTCAGCGCCGCCATGTCGAAGATCAGCGCGACGAAGAGCTGCGCGTTGGAGATGCGCCTGTTGCCGCGCAGGACCAGCAGGCTGAAGATGTTGAGCCCGACCAGGAAAAGCACGACGCCGGCCATCTCGACGAGCGGCAGCGGGATGGCGAACCAGTATTGCGTCGCCAGGATGGTCAGCACCTGCCCCGCCACCGCCAGCCAGCGCAACTGGATGAGAAGCAGCAGGTTCTTCCTGTTCGTCGCGTCGGAATTCGAGGCGGCGCCTGCCTGGCCGGCAAGAGGAGCCGCCGCGAACGGCTTGCCGTGATGAAGCACCGGGATCGAGATGTTCATCTTGCCGAGACCCACTTCCGACGTCCGGCAAGGATCGGCCTTGCGAGGGCCAGCGCCAGCATCGCTGCCAGGGCAAACCAGGTCAAAGCATAGACGAGATGGCTGTTGCGGAAGGTGACGACGGTAAGCCCGCCGCGCGGCCAGCCAGCCGGCCCGGACGCCTCGGCATCGATGAAATAGGGCGCGACTTCCGCCAGTCCGCGCGCCTTGGCGATTGCCACGACGTCGCGCGAATACCAGCGGTTGGCCGCGGGATCGTTGCTGCGCAGGAAACCGCCGCCGGGTTCGCTAACGCGCAGCAGCCCATCGACCGTAGCCGCCTCGGTGAAACCGCCGCTCTCCCACTCGAACTCGGCCTTTCGCTCCTGCGGAACGAAGCCGCGGTTGACGAGGACCGTGAAACCGCCGTCGTCGCGCATCGGCGTCAGCACCCAATAGCCGCCACCGAGCTCGGTCACCGCCTGCACCAGCGTGTTGGCGCCGCCCTCAAAGCGCCCGGTCAGGCGCACATGACGATATTCGTAATCCGGCGCGCTCAAGCCGCTCCAGTCCTGAGGGCCGGGCGCATCGACGACGCGAGCATGGATGTGCTGGTTGACGCGGGCGATCAGGTCGAGCTTCCAGACCCGCCTTTCCAGCTGCCAGATGCCGAGCCCGAGAAAGACCAGAACGCCGAGAAGCCCGGCCAGCGCAAGCAGGATTCTCGACGCGGTGCCCTTTAACGGCGCGGCGTGGGAGCCAGACCCTGCCCGGCCGATCGTGTCCTTTGCCTCGACTTTGGCCCTCCCATGCCCGAAATGGGGCTCATGGCATCTCCCGCATCTCGTGGAGCCCGGGCATCATGTTGGCGTTGAGGTGGTACATCACCCAGAGCGAGCCACTCAGCACGATGACGACGAGGATCACCGTGAAGATCAGCGCCAGCATCGACCATCCGCCTTCCGAGGCGGGGTTCATGTGCAGGAAGAAGATCATGTGCACCACGATCTGCACCACCGCGAAGGCCATGATGATGATGGCCGTGGCCTGCTTGTTGTCGATGGCGCCGCTCATGACCATCCAGAACGGGATGGCGGTCAGGATCACCGACAGGACGAAGCCGATCAGGTAGCCCTTCAGTGACCCGTGCGCGGCGCCGCCATGCGCGTGGTCGTGACCGGCATGATCATGAGCGCTCATCGCAGCATCCCCATCAGATAGACGAAGGTGAAGACGCCGATCCAGACGACGTCGAGGAAGTGCCAGAACATTGAGAGGCACATCAGCCGGCGGCGGTTGGCCTCGATGAGGCCATATCTCGCGACCTGCACCATCAGCGTCACCATCCAGACGATGCCGAAGGTGACGTGCAGGCCGTGCGTGCCGACCAGCGTGAAGAAAGACGACAGGAAGGCGCTGCGCTGCGGGGTCGCGCCTTCATGGATCATATGCGCGAATTCGTAGAGCTCGATCGAGAGGAACGTCAGGCCGAACAGCATGGTCACGACCAGCCAGGTTTGCGTCGCGCCGACGCGCCCCTTGTCCATGGTCAGCATGGCAAAGCCATAGGTGATCGAGGACAGGAGCAGCATCGTGGTGTTGACCGCCACCAGGCCGAGATCGAACAGGTCCTTCGGCGCCGGACCGGCTGCGTAATTGCCGCCGAGCACGCCAAAGGCCGCGAACAGCATGGCGAAGATCAGGCAGTCGCTCATCAGATAGAGCCAGAAGCCGAGCATGGTGCTGCCGCCTTCGGCGTGCGCATGCTCCTCTTCCAGGTGGAAGACCGGCTCCGAGCCGGCCGTGATCGCCGTCGATGTCATGCTCAAGCCCTGGCCCCCTCAGCGGCGAGGAGCGTCGTCCTCGCCTCTTCCGTTTGCTCGACCTCGGCAGCCGGGATGTCGAAGTCGCGGTGGTAGTTGAAGGTGTGGCCGATCGCGGTGGCGATGAGGCAGACGAAGCTCAGCGCCGCGAGCCACCACATGTACCAGATCAGGCCGAAACCGAGCGCGACGCTGAAGACAGCGAGGATGACGCCGGTGCCGGTGTTTTTAGGCATATGGATCGGCTTGAAGCCGGAGAGCGGACGCCGGTAGCCCGCCTTCTTCATGTCCCACCAGGCATCGTTGTCGCGGATGATGGGGGTGAAGGCGAAATTGTAGGCCGGCGGCGGCGAGGAGGTCGACCATTCGAGCGTGCGGCCGTCCCAGGGATCGCCGGTGACGTCGACCAGTTCCGCGCGCTTGCGGATCGAGACGAAGATCTGGACCAGGAAGGCGGCGATGCCGCAGGCGATCAGCACCGCGCCGAAGGCAGCGATGACGAACCATATCTGCAGCGAGGGATCGTCGAAGACGCGCATGCGGCGCGTCACGCCCATCAGGCCGAGGATGTAGAGCGGCATGAAGGCGAACCAGAAGCCGAGCACCCAGCACCAGAACGAGACCTTGCCCCAGAATGGATCGAGCTTGAAGCCGAAGGCCTTGGGCCACCAGTAGGCGATGCCGGCGAACAGGCCGAACAGCACGCCGCCGATGATGACGTTATGGAAATGCGCGATCAGGAACAGGCTGTTGTGCAGCACGAAGTCGGCCGGCGGAACGGCAAGCAGAACGCCGGTCATGCCGCCGACGACGAAGGTGAGCATGAAGGCCACCGTCCACATCATCGGCAGTTCGAAGCGGATGCGGCCGCGATACATGGTGAACAGCCAGTTGAATATCTTCGCCCCGGTCGGGATCGAGATGATCATCGTGGTGATGCCGAAGAAGGAATTAACGCTGGCGCCGGAGCCCATGGTGAAGAAGTGGTGCAGCCAGACCAGATAGGACAGGATGGTGATGACGACCGTGGCGTAGACCATGGAGGTGTAGCCGAACAGGCGCTTGCCGGAGAAGGTCGAGGTGACCTCGGAGAAGACGCCGAACAGCGGCAGGATGAGGATGTAGACCTCCGGGTGACCCCATATCCAGATGAGGTTCACATACATCATCGGGTTGCCGCCGAAGTCGTTGGTGAAGAAGTTGGTGCCGACATAGCGGTCGAGCGCGAGCAGCGTCAGCACCGCCGTCAGCACCGGGAAGGAGGCTACGATCAGCACGTTGGTGCAAAGTGAGGTCCAGGTGAAGACGGGCATGCGCATCATCGTCATGCCGGGCGCGCGCATCTTGATGATGGTGCAGATCAGGTTGATGCCGGACAGTGTCGTGCCGACGCCCGCCACCTGCAGCGCCCATATGTAATAATCGACGCCGACGTCCGGACTGTAGCCGATGCCGGAGAGCGGCGGATAGGCGAGCCAGCCGGTGCGGGCGAACTCGCCGACGAACAGCGAGGCCATGACCAGGATGGCGCCGCCGACCGTCATCCAGAAGCTGAAATTGTTGAGGAAGGGGAAGGAGACGTCGCGCGCGCCGATCTGCAGCGGCACGACGAAGTTCATCAGCCCGGTGACGAAAGGCATCGCCACGAAGAAGATCATGATCACGCCGTGCGCGGTGAAGATCTGGTCGTAGTGATGGGCATTGAGATAGCCCTCGGAACCATTGAAGGCGATCGCCTGCTGCAGGCGCATCATGATGGCGTCGGAGAAGCCGCGCAGCAGCATGACGAGGCCGAGCGCCATGTACATGATGCCGATCTTCTTGTGGTCGACGCTGGTGAACCACTCGCGCCACAGATAGGTCCAAAGCTTGAAGTAAGTGACGGCGCCGAGAAGGGCGAGGCCGCCAAGCGCCACAGCGATGAAGGTGGCGACGACGATCGGCTCGTGCAGCGGCAACGACTCCAGAGTGAGGCGGCCGAAGATGAATTTGGTCAGCGTCTCAGGCATCCGCGATTCCTCACAATTCGAAGCGCAGCAAGCCGAGCGACGGCGTCCCGGCGTCGGCGCGGCGGCTGCCTGTCCCTGGGCTCAGCAGCCCTGCCCCTCGCAGCGGGGAAAGGTCGCGCAACGGCCAGTATTTCGCGTCGGCATCGCGGGCCGCGCGCGAGGCGGCGGCCGCTTCCTCGGCCGTGCAGATGCTTGCGACATAGGACGGGTCGCTGCCGAACACGGCGCCGCGCCGGGCAAGCTTGTCATATTGCAGCGGCAAGGTGTTGCGCACGCCGGCCAACCCCAGACCACCCTTGGCGTCGATCGACATCATCTCGTTCATGCACATCTTGCCGCGCTCGACGCACAGGTTGAGGATGGCGCCGAAGAGGTCGGGATCGACGGAGGCATAGTGGCGGACCGGCTCATTCTCGCTCGGACGTTCGAGCTCGAGATAGGTGTCGCGGGTCAGAGCCGCCGGCGCGCTCCTGGTCTGCGCCACCCACTGGTCGAACGCTTCCTGGGAGAGGCCATTGAAAGCAAAGTGCATGCCCGAGAAGCCGGCGCCGCTGTAATTGGCCGAAAAGCCCTTGTAGCTGCCCGGACGGTTGATGACGGCATGCAGTTTCGTCTCCATGGCGGGCATGGCGTAGATCTGCCCGGCAAGGGCGGGAATGTAGAAGGAGTTCATCACCGTGGAGGAAGTGATGCGGAAATCGATCGGCTGATTGACCGGCGCGGCCAGTTCGTTGACGGAGGCGATGCCGTAGTCCGGATAGATGAAGAGCCATTTCCAGTCGAGCGCGACGACGTCGACCCTGAGCGGCTTGTGTACCTGCGTGACCGGCTGTCCGGGCTCGATCCGGTCGATGCGCCGATAAGGGTCGAGCAGGTGCGTACCGAGCCAGGTGAGCGCGCCGAGGCAGATGATGACGAGCAGGGGAGCGGCCCAGATCACCAGCTCGAGCTTGGTCGAATGGTCCCAGTCTGGCGTGTAGGTCGCCGTGGTGCTGGATTGCCGGTAGCGCCAGGCAAACAGCACCGTCAGCGCCATCACGGGCACGATGATGAGCAGCATCAGCAGCGTCGAGACGACCAGCAGGTCGCGCTGTTGCACCGCGACATCTCCCGCCGGCGACAGCACGACGAGGTCGCAGCCGCTGAGCAGCAGGGGAAACAGAAGCAAGGCTCCGGATCGTTTCATCAGACGTTGACCTCGATGACCCGGTGCAGCAGGGTTTTCATGTTGCAATGCGGTATCGACCAAGGGCTAACGCTGGCGGGGTTGCAACGACATTGGACAATTTGTCCAATGCCCAGTCGGCGCGGCTTTGGCGAAAGTGTGCAACGCACAATGGGACAACGGCGATTGCGCCCCGCACTCCCCTGGCAGCTCAGTGGCGACGGATAAGATGGCTCAGACTTCGACTGCCGAAACTGACAGCAAGCTGATCGGCTCGCATCACGGCCAGGTCAGCGCGGGCGATATCGCGGTCGGCGTGATCATCGGCCGGACGTCGGAGTTCTTTGATTTCTTCGTCTATGCCATCGCTTCCGTCATCGTGTTCCCCAAGCTGGTGTTCCCGACCCACGACCCGCTGGTCGGAACGCTTTATTCGTTCGCCATCTTCGCGCTGGCCTTCATCGCGCGCCCGTTCGGCACGGTGCTGTTCATGGCGATCGACCGCGCCTATGGCCGCGGCGCCAAGCTGACGATCGCGCTGTTCCTGCTCGGCACCTCGACCGTCGCCATGGCGTTCCTGCCCTCCTATGAAGACGTCGGCGCGGTCGCCGCCTGGCTGCTGGGGCTTACCCGGTTCCTGCAAGGCCTGGCGCTCGGCGGGACATGGGACGGACTGCCCTCGCTCCTGGCGCTGAATGCGCCGCAGAACCGGCGCGGCATCTATGCGATGATCCCGCAGCTCGGCGCACCGATCGGCCTCATTGTCGCAAGCTCGCTGTTTGCCTTCTTCGTCGCCAACCTCTCGGCCGACGACTTCTTCTCCTGGGGATGGCGCTATCCCTTCTTCGTCGCCTTCGCCATCAATGTTGTGGCGCTGTTCGCCCGGCTGCGCATCGTGGTGACGCCCGAATTCTCGAAACTCTACGAAAGCGGCGACCTGCAGCCGACGCGCATCAGGGACATGGTCGGCACCGAAGGCCGCAATGTCGTCATCGGCGCCTTCGCGCCGTTGGCAAGCTTCGCGCTGTTCCACATGGTAACGGTGTTTCCGCTGTCCTGGGTGTTCCTGTTCACCAATGAGGGGCCGGAGCGCTTTCTGGTGATCGAGGCGGTGAGTGCGCTGTTCGGCATTGCGGCAATCGTCGCATCCGGCCCACTCGCCGACCGTGTCGGACGCCGTGCTTTGCTCGGCGGCGGCGCTGTCGCCATCGCCGCATTCAGCGGCTTTGCCCCGCAGCTTCTCAATGGCGGCACCATCGGCGAGACGGTGTTCATGGTGCTGGGCTTCATCCTTTTGGGCTTGAGCTTCGGACAATCCTCGGGCGTCGTCGCATCGAGCTTCTCGCGCCAGCACCGCTATACCGGCTCGGCGGTGACGTCGGATCTCGCCTGGATGTTCGGCGCCGGCTTCGCGCCGCTAGCCGCGCTGCTTCTGGCCGGCAATTTCGGCCTCATCGCCGCCGGCGCCTATCTGCTTTCGGGCGCCGCCTGCACGCTGATCGCGCTCTGGATCGACAGGCAGGCGTCGACAGCCGACCGCTAGTATCGCAGGCGTACGGTTAGACCTGGTAGAAATCCCGGTACCATTCCACGAAGCGCGGGACGCCGACCTCGATCGGGATCCTGGGCTTGAAGCCGGTCACCCGTTCGAGCGAGGTGACGTCGGCGAAGGTCGCCAGAACGTCGCCCGGCTGGAGCGGCATCATGTTGCGGATCGCCTTGCGCCCAAGCGCGTCTTCCAGCACATCGATCAGCCGGCTGAGCTCGACGGGCGAGCTGTCGCCGATGTTGTGGATCCTGAATGGCGCGGTGCTCGTCGCGGGATCGGGTGCTGCGCTTGTCCAATCGGGGTTGGGCGCCGCGGGATGCTGCATGACGCGGATCACCCCCTCGACGATGTCGTCGATGTAGGTGAAGTCCCGCTGCATGTTGCCGTGGTTGAAAACGTCGATCGGCTGGCCGGCGAGGATGGCCTTGGTGAAGATGAACAAGGCCATGTCGGGCCGTCCCCACGGACCGTAGACGGTGAAGAAGCGCAGGCCCGTCGTCGGCAGCCCGAAAAGATGGCTGTAGGTGTGGGCCATCAGCTCGTTTGCTTTCTTGCTGGCGGCATAGAGGCTGAGGGGATGGTCGGCGGAATCATGCACCGAGAACGGCATGCGCGTGCTGCCGCCATAGATCGAGCTCGACGACGCATAGACGAGATGGCCGACCGAGGCCTGCCGGCATCCTTCCAGGATGTTGAGGAAGCCGTTGAGATTGCTTTGCACATAGACATGCGGATTGACCAGCGAGTAGCGGACGCCCGCCTGGGCGGCGAGGTTGACGACGATCTCCGGCGCGACCGACGCAAAGACCCCCGAGATGCCATCGCGGTCGGCGAGATCGGCGTGCTCGAAGCGAAAATTCGGGAACGCCTTCAGCCGCTCGAGCCGCGCCTGCTTCAGCGCGACGTCGTAATACTCGCTCATGGAATCGAGGCCGACGACCTGCCGGCCTTCGGCAAGCAGCCTGTGGCAAAGGTGAAAACCTATGAAACCGGCTGCGCCGGTGATCAGGATCGGCCTGCTCGACGTCATGCACACCCCTAACGCTGCAGCCTCAGGCCGGTCGAGAACTTGCGCCTTTTATGGCAGACCGGCGACGAATTCAACGATACCGCTCCAATGCAATCCCGGCCACTAGGGCGGCAGTGAGGCCAAAGGCTGGAGCACCGCGCTCCATCGCTCCGGGACGAAGGCCGCCTCGTATATGGTTTCAATCAGGTCGATCATGGCCGCCTTAGGGAACGATGCGGGCCGGAGGGCCCAGAAGGCCACCAGTATCCGACAGCGCAAATGCGATCTCAAGCCAATGCTTATATGCGAGCGCGGTCAGGGAACGGACCGGTCAAGGTGGAATGAGATTTTGCGCATTGGCGCCATTGAGGATTTGGTTTTCTTGGTAATCCTCCTTCGGTGGGGCAAACTGCCAGCGGGCTGTCAGGAGGAGAAATGAGAGCACGCGCGGCGACGGTCGGCGACCTGGAAGATGTGTTCCGTGGCCTGTCCAAGCGAATGTCGGACGAATATGTGGCGGCCGGCAAGGACAGCAAAAGCGCCTATGACAATCTGATGATGAACCTGAAGGAAGGCCGGGCGCATGCGCTCGCTCAGGACGACAGGACGGTGGCGATCATCGCCTGGCATGAGCACGCGGACGCCGCAGATACGCTCTTTGCCGCGCGGGAGGATTTCTTCAACGCCGCGACGGTCCGCTTCTGCAAGCGCCACATCCGCCATGTCCAGGCGCTTGCCGGCAACCTTCCCATACATTCGCGCAGCTGGCTGGACAGGCCCGACGTCGCGAAATGGTTCCGCGTGATCGGCTATATCGACCGCGGGCGAGAGAACGGCGCCACCCTGTTCGAGCTGCCGCCAGCCGCCAACAGCTGAGGCGACCCACGGATCGCCTTCAGATTTGTCGCGCGCCGCCTTCTTGGCGGCTGCGCCCGTGCCGCCCATGATTTCAGTTGTCACCGGCTCACGAGCCGAACCAACGCGACCGTCGACTCGAGCCGAACTTTTCCTTGTCGGCGCGTAGCGCCACCGAGGGCTCATGGTAGTTGCCGGTTGGCGCAGGGCCCGAAAAGAAATCGACCTCGACCTTGCCGATGCGGCCGCCGCCGAATTCGATGTAGCAGGTGCCGAAGCCGTCATAGAGCGTGCCGTTTCCGCTGCCACGCAGCTTGGCGATGAGTGCTGAGGCGACGGCGCGCGCGGCACCTTCGGCGAACACGCCGGCCTTCGGCGTCCCGGTGTTGGCGCCGTCACCGACCGCGTAGACATTCCGGTACTTCGTTTCGAGCGTACGCGGGTTGACCGGGATCCAGCCGTTCTCCGACATGCCGCTTTCCAGCACGACCGGCGGCACGCGATGTTTGGGCACGCCGAGGAAAAGGTCGAACGGCATTTCGGTGCCGTCGTCGAGCATTGCCATGTTTCGGGTATTGTCGACCGAGGCGACGCGACGGCTGGGGATGAACTTGATGCCGCGCTCGGCGAAAGCCGCAAGCAGCGCCTTCGAGGTATCGGGCGACGGCGGCACCGGGCTGCCGAGCGGCAGCACCAGCGATATCTCGCAGGCCTCGCGCACGCCCTTTCGCATCAGGTAGTCATGCAGCATCAGCACGCATTCGCTTGGGGCCGGCGGGCATTTGTAGGGCGCGCCGCAGACGCCGACCATCGCCCTGCCCTTCTTGAAGCTCGGCAGCACGTCGCGCAGCCGCTCCGCGCCGGCAACCGTGTAGAACTCGTTGGTGCCCGACAGCCCAGGCGTGGCGTCGAAATCATATTCAGCGCCAAGCGCGACAATCAGGTAATCGGCATCGTAGACACCGTCGTCGGTGGTGACCCGGCGCCTCTCCGCATCGATCGCGGTGATGGTGCGCTGCAGCAGTTTCACTCCGGGCTTGGCGTAGCGGTTGTAGGGCAAGCGGACCGCCTCCGCCGCCTTCAGGCCGAACATCACGTCGAGCTTCGAAAAGCCGAACACGAAGGCGTCGCTCTTGTCGATGAGCGTGACGTCGACGCCGTCGCCCATCGCCTCGGACAGCAGCGTCGTCAGTTCGAGGCCGCCAAAGCCTGCACCCAGGACGACGATGCGCGGTTTGTTAGCAGTGCTCATCTCGGTTCCCCACCTCTTGGCGCCATGCCGATGCGCCGGATTGATTTTGCTCACTGTCTTTCCGTTGTGTGGCGGCGAGGATGTGTCTCTCACGCCCTCGCCGCCGATGCCCGTCGCCTAAAACCTCGATGCCCGACCTGTCAGGTCAGCACAGGCTGCGGCACGATGCGGATATAGGGCTTCGGTTCCTTCCAGCCCTGCGGATAGAGCTGCTTTGCTTCATCGTTCGACACCGAACCCGCGATGATGACGTCGTCGCCGGGCTTCCAGTTGACCGGAGTCGCCAGGCGATGCTTGGCCGTCAGCTGGAGGGAGTCCACGACGCGCAGCACCTCGTCGAAGTTGCGGCCCGTCGTCATCGGGTAGGATATGACGAGCTTGATCTTCTTGTCGGGGCCGATGACGTAGACGTTGCGCACCGTCTGATTGTCCGCGGCGGTGCGACCGTCGGCGCTGTTGCCGGCCGAGGCCGGAAGCATGTCGTAGAGCTGCGAGACGGCGAGCGTCGGGTCGCCGATCATCGGGAAGTTCGGCGCCATGCCTTGCGTCTCGGCGATGTCCTTCGCCCAGCCGGCATGCTTCTCGACCGGGTCGACGGACAGGCCGATGACCTTGACGCCGCGCTTGTCGAACTCGGGCTTGAGGCGCGCCATGTATCCGAGCTCGGTGGTGCAGACCGGCGTGTAGTCCTTGGGATGCGAGAACAGGATGCCCCAGTCCTTGCCCAGCCACTCGTGGAAGGAGATCGGGCCTTGCGTGGTGTCGGCGGTGAAGTCGGGGGCGATGTCTGCGATACGGAGTGACATGGTCATTTCCTTTCCGGTTGGAATTTGATTGCGCAGGCATATTAGGAAATCTATGTTCCGCCAGCGTTCCCCGACCACCGCCGGCTGGTGATGGCTTCGGCGCCGGCTCCCCTTCTTGCGGATGGTGCTTTGATGCGCGTTTCGATCCATCTGCTCGGCCGCTTCGCCGTCAGTGTCGACGGCCGGGCGATACCGGGGGGCGACTGGCGACGCGACCGCGCCGCCGCGCTGGTCAAGCTGCTGGCGCTGAAGCCCGCGCATCGCATGCACCGCGAGCAAGTGATGGAGACGTTCTGGCCCGACGCCGACCCGGAAGCGGCCGGCGGGAGCCTGCGCAAAGCCGTCCATTTCGCGCGCCGCGCGCTTGGCGCCCATGAACTCATCGAGATCGGCAACGACATCATCGCGCTCGCACCCGATGCGGAGCTCGACATCGATATCGAAAACTTCGAGGCGGCCGCGAAAGCGGCGCTCCGAGGCGGCGACAAAAGCACTTTCGAACAGGCGGCCGACCTCTATGGCGGCAGGCTTTTGCCCGATGATCTTTTCGTCGAATGGCTCGACACTCCCCGCGCGCAGATACAGCAACGCTACAGCGACCTGTTGCGCGCCGGCGGCTTGTGGCAGCGGCTCATCGCGCTCGACCCGGCCGACGAGCAGGCACAATGCGCGCTGATGCAGGCCGCGCTCGATGCCGGCAACCGCGTCGAGGCAATCCGCCAGTTCAACCAGCTTCGCGACAATTTGCATGCCGAACTCGGCGTCGGGCCGAGCGCCGCGACCATCGCGCTCTACGAAAAGGCGCTGGCGCTCTCAGGCACGGAGACAGTCAGCCCCTCGGAGCGCATCCGCACCTCGCTCGCCTGGGGCTTGGTGCACCTGCAGAGCGGCGAGTTCGACAAGGCGAGCCAGATCGCGCGGCAGACACGCGATCTCGCGCTGGGCGCCAATTTGGCGCGCGAGGTCGGCGAGGCGAGCGCACTGCTGGGACTTGCCTCGATGATGCAGGCGCGATGGCCGCAGCTGTTCCGGTCCGAATTCATCGAGTGGGTCCGCGCCAAGCCGGCCTTCGTGCAACATGTCTTCGATGGACATCTGTGCCTGTCCGAATTCTGTCTGTGCAGCGCCAAAGGCCATGCCGAAGTCGCGGGGCTGGCCGAGGAACTGCTCGCTGTCGCCGAGGAGGCGGAATCGAACGCCGGACGCGGTCTCGCCTGCCTGCTCCTCGGAGAGGCGGCGTTGTTTTCGGGCGAGCTCGACAAAGCCGAGCAATTCCTCACCGAGGCCGAGCGACTGCTCCTCGAGGCGGACGCGGTTGCCGGCCGCGTGCTGGCGATCGAGCGGTTAGCCGAGATCGCCCTGGAGCGCGGTCAGAAATGGCGAGCCAGCCGCCTGATCCAGCGCGGCCTCACCGATGCCGAGCGTTCCTGGCTTTCGCCGCATCTCATCATGCGCATGCAGGCGCTGGCGGTGCGGGCGGCATCGACGCCGAAAATGGTGGCCGAGGAGATCCTCGCCGGCGACAGGCTGTTGACGCCGGGCGCCTGCCAGCCATGCTCGATGGCGTTGCGCACCGCCTCGGCGATCGCGCTTGCCGAGTCAGGCGACCTGGAACAGGTCGACCGTCGCCTGAACGACGCCGAACGCATCGCCGGCATGTGGCAAGGCGGACCCTGGGCGGCCGCCCTTTGGGAAGCGCGGGGCGTGCAACGGCGGGCACAGGACAAGGAAGTGCGCGCGCTCGCCGCCTTCGAGGAGGCGGCCGGCCGCTACGAAGAGCTTGGGCGGCCCCGCGACCAGGCTCGATGCCTGGCGCGGATGGGAAGCCACGGCTGATCTTGCGCCGGAGGCCAATCGGCGAGATGGTAAGGCAGGCAGCCGGGGGCGCTGGCACGCCCGGATATGCATGGCTGCTGGAAATCGAGATGTCGCGCGCTTGCCTGGCCCTTGTTGCCTTGGTTGCCCTGATGGGACCGACAGAGGCGAGCGAGCGAGCGTCTCACCTGCTCGACGGCGACGAGCTGGCAACGACTTACTCGGGCGAATCCGACCTCGTGACCGCCTATACGACCGGAATGGCGCGCTATCGCCTGCTGCTCGCCGGAGTTGCCGGCACAGCCGACCTCGCCGCGCCTCTCGAACCTCTGGCTTTGCGGCCTGAATTCCAGCAGCGGACATGGCGCTCGGCGGATGGCAGCCTGCTGCAGGGCTTTGCCGGCAAGGGCGGCTTCCGGCTGACCACAGGCAACTGCCTGGGCCGCATCTGCGTGGCCAGCGAGTGCAGCGAGGCCGGCTGGCCGCTTTACGCCTGCAGCGACGGACGCAAGCGCAAGATGTCGGTCAAGAGCTTCGTGACGGCAACGTTCGACGGCATCCCCTACCGACGGCTGAGCGCGCCGCAGGAGTGAAATTGGCGACCCGAACCGGGCAATGGAGCCGCTTGCGCTGATCTCGCCAAGCGTGGCATCGGTTGCGGCGTTTTGAGAAAGTTCGAAGACAAAGACAAGTGGCACGCCAACCCGACCGACGATCAGCAACCCCAAAGGTCAGCCTCAGCCGAGCGCTCTCCAAGCTTGGCTTCTGCTCGCGCACGCAGGCCGAGCGTCTCGTCGCCGAGGGGCGGGTACAGGTCGGCGGCAAGACGGTGCGCGATGCCTTGCTGCGCATCGATCCCGACCGTGACCGCATCACCGTCGACGGCGAGCGCATCGTTGCCGAGCGCAAGGTCTATCTGATGCTCAACAAGCCGCGCGGGCTGGTCACGACCTGCGATGACCCGGAAGGCCGCGGCACCGTCTATGACTGCCTGAAAGGGCTCGACCTGCCCTTCGTATCGCCCGTCGGCCGCCTCGACAAGGCGAGCGAAGGCCTGCTTTTGATGACCAACGACACGCGCTGGGCGAACGGTTTGCTCGACCCTGCCTCGCATGTCGCCAAGACCTATCATGTGCAGATCGCGGCCGCGCCCGACGAGGCGATGCTGGAGCGATTTCGCCAAGGAGCGGTCGTCGACGGCGAGTTGCTCGCCGCAAGCTCGATCGCGCTGTTGCGCAGCGGCGGGCGGACAGCTTGGCTGGAGATCGTGCTCGACGAGGGCCGCAACCGCCAGATCCGCAGGCTGCTCGGCGCTTTCGACATCGAGGTGCTGCGGCTGATCAGGGTGGCGATCGGCGGTCTGCAGCTGGGCGAACTTGCCAAGGGTCAGGCGCGGCACCTTACCGCCGAGGAGCTGGCGATACTTGTTGCTTAATGGGTGCGCCCCCGAACTTCGCCATCCACGGCGGAGCGGGAGCGAAGCGGACGCGCAGACCCGAGGATCCATGCAGTGACCTAGCGCACGGAGTAAAGACGGCGTAAGACAGGGATCGTTCTGGACCGCCGCAACGCGTATAGGTAACGGCATGGATTCTAGGGTCTGCGCCGCGTCGCTTCGCTCCTTGCTCCGCCCTAGAATGACGAGGCTGCGGGGTTTCGCCCAATCTCCAGAGGCACCTGTGCTGCCATCCAGCAGGACTACTTCTGGTTCCAGCGGCGGATGACCGGCTCGGTCAAATCGTGCTCGTAGCCGAGGATGCTGAGGCTGGCGGTGTCGAGCACGAAATGCTCGCCGCCTTCCGGTGGCAGGCCGACCCAGCGCGATGCGAAGACACGCAGGAAATGCGAGCTGGAGAAGATCAGCACATTGCCGGCCACCGCGCGCAGCCCGGCGATGACGGCGTCGGCGCGGGCGCCGACATCGGCCGCCGTCTCGCCGTCCGGGCAGCCGTCGCGAAACAACTGCCAGCCAGGGCGCTTCGACAGGATCTCCTTGGTCGTCACGCCTTCGTAAGCGCCATAGTCCCATTCCTGCAGATCCGGCTTCTTGACCGCGCGCGCGCCGAAGCCGGCGAGCCGGCAAGTGTCGAAGGCGCGCTGCGAGGGGCTCGACCAGACCGCCTGGAAAGTCAGCCCCTTGAGCCGATCGGCGACGCCGCGCGCCGCCTCCTCGCCTCTCGCTGTCAGCGGGATGTCGGTGCGGCCGGTATGCCTGCCCGAGGCGCTCCACTCTGTCTCGCCATGGCGAACAAGATAGATCTCGGGATACGCGCTGCTCATCGACCACCCTCTCGGCTGAATGTTTTGCCGAGAATCCGGCTCGCGCAGCCTATGCGGCGGCCGACAAAAAGAACAGGCCGCGGCGACTGCCGCGACCTGCTGCGCATCGGGAGGATGCGGGTGATCAGGCGGGCTGCAGGCCGCCCGACAGCGCAAGGTCGGCCTCCTCCGGCAACTGGCCAGCCATGGCAGCGGCGAATTGCTTCTGGTCGAGCTCGCCTTCCCAGCGCGCAACGACGATTGTCGCCACGGCGTTGCCGACGAAGTTGGTGAGCGCGCGGCATTCCGACATGAAGCGGTCGACGCCGAGGATCAGCGCCATGCCGGCGACCGGCACCGAGGGCACCACCGAGAGCGTGGCGGCCAGCGTGATGAAGCCGGCGCCGGTGATGCCGGCCGCACCCTTGGAGCTCAGCATGGCGACGAGCAGCAAGAGGATCTGATCACCGAAGGTCAGCGGCGTGTCGGTAGCCTGGGCGATAAACAGGGCCGCCAGCGTCATGTAGATGTTGGTGCCGTCGAGGTTGAAGGAATAACCGGTCGGAATGACGAGACCGACGACCGAACGGTTGCAGCCGGCGCGCTCCATCTTGGCCATCAAGCCGGGAAGTGCCGCCTCGGACGACGAGGTGCCGAGCACCAGGAGCAGCTCCTCCTTGATATAGCGGATCAGCGCCAGGATTGAGAAGCCGTTGTACCATGCCACAGTGCCGAGAACGACGAGCACGAAGAGCAGCGACGTCAGATAGAAGGTGCCGATCAGCATTGCGAGGTTGGCGATCGAGCCGATGCCATATTTGCCGACGGTGAAGGCCATGGCGCCGAAGGCGCCGATGGGGGCTGCCTTCATCAGGATGGCGACGAGGCGGAAGACCGGCGCGGTCAACGCCTGCAGGAAATCGACCACAGGGCGGCCACGTTCGCCGACCAGGGCCAGCGCTATGCCGAACAGCACCGAGAAGAACAGCACCTGCAGGATGTCGCCCTGCGCGAAAGCGCCGGTGATGGTGTCGGGGATGATGTTCATCAGGAAGCCGACGATCGAAGTGTCATGCGCCTTCTCGGTGAAGGTCGCTACTTTCGAGGGGTCGAGGGTCGCTGGATTGATGTGCATGCCGGCGCCGGGCTGGATGACGTTCGACACGACGAGGCCGACGACGAGCGCCAATGTCGAGAAGACGAGGAAATAGATCATCGCCTTGCCGGCGACGCGGCCGACCTTGTGCAGGTCGGAAACACCGGCAATGCCGGTCGCCACGGTGAGGAAGATCACCGGCGCGATGACCATCTTGACCAGCTTGATGAAAGCATCGCCAAGCGGCTTCAGCGAGGCGCCCAGGTCGGGGTAGAAATGTCCAAGCAGGATGCCGGCGGCGATCGCCACCAGGACCTGCACATAGAGATGCCGGTAAAAGGGAACCTTGCCGCGCGGTTCGGCGGCAGCGATTGCTGTCTGCATGATGTCCTCCGTTCGGCCCCCGATCGAGACGCTCGACCTCCCAGGGGGCTGTTGACCTCCACAGCCTCGCGGCTGCTGCGGATGTATTTGCAACCCGCGTGCCAGATTGCGCTCAAAGGCTCCTCTCATTGATTTTGCTGACTTTTTTGAACTCGCGACCGGTACTTTGGTCGGTGTTAGTGCGGTTATCCGCATAGGTCGAATTGCGCTTTGTGCGAAATCATGCACAGATGCGGCATGCTGCAACGCCCTGCCGCTGCCCTCGCCCCGACGCCCGAACTGCTTGCCGGGCGGGCGCGTCGTGCCTGGCTGCTGTTCGCGGCGGTGGCGCTGCTGATCGTGTTCGCGGCGCTCTACAGCGCCGGGCTTTACGGCCGCTCGACCGAGATAGAGGCTTTGGCCACGCAAGGGCGCACCGACGCCAACCTCAAGGTCGCGCTGCTGCGCGCGGTGCTGGAAAACCCGCGCGCGCTGCCGCTGCTGCTATCGGAAGACCAACAGGTGCATGATGCGCTGAGCGAGCGCAGCCCCGCATCGATCGATGTCTTGAACCGCAAGCTTGAAGGACTGGTGTCGGGCACCAAGGCCTCGGTGCTCTATGTCACCGGCACGGACGGTCTGGCGATCGCCTCCAGCAACTGGCGCGAGCCGGTGAGCTTCGTCGGCAACGATTATGGCTTTCGCGCCTATTTCTCGGGCGCGATGGAAACCGGCACGGCCGAATATTTCGCGCTCGGCAATGTCAGCAAACGCCCCGGTCTCTACATCTCGCGCCGCGTCGACGGCGCTTCGGGGCCGCTCGGCGTCGTCGTGGTCAAGATGGAATTCGACCAGCTCGAGTCCGACTGGCGCGAGGCGAACCGGCCGGCCTATGTCAGCGATGCGCATGGCGTGGTGCTGATCACCAGCGTCCCTTCCTGGCGCTTCATGACGGTCGCGCCGCTGGCTGCTCCCGTCACGGCCGACATCCGCGCCAGCCAGCAATTCGGCGATGCGCCGCTGGTGCCCTTGCCGATCACGAAGCCACAACCGCTCAGCCCCGATGTCGCGCTTGTCCATGCCATCACGCCTGGCGGCAGCGACGCCGAATACCTGCGGCTGTCGACCGCCGTGCCGTCGACGCCCTGGCGCCTCGACTATCTCGTTCCCGCCGAAGCACCGGTCGCGGCGGCGCAGCGCGAAATGCGGCTCCTGGTGCTGGGCGTCCTCGTGCCGCTCATCGCCTTTGCCGCCTATCTGTTGTGGCGGCGGCAGTCCGGGCAGATGCGGATTGCCGCCGAACAGGCCGCGCGCGCCGAGCTCGAGCGGCGCGTCGTCGAGCGCACGCAGGATCTGAGCCTGGCGCGCGACCGGCTGCAGGCCGAGATCGTCGACCACCGCAGCACCGAAGCCAGGCTGCAGGTGATGCAGCAGGAGCTGGTGCAGGCCAACCGGCTTGCAACGCTCGGCCAGGTCGCCGCCGGTGTCGCACATGAGATCAACCAGCCGGTGGCGACGATCCGCGCCTATGCCGACAATGCGCGCGTCTTCCTCGAACGCAAGCAGAGCGCCTCAGCCGAGGAGAACCTTGGCGCCATCGCCGCGCTGACCGAGCGCATCGGCTCGATCACCGAGGAGCTGAAAGCCTTCGCCCGCAAGGGCCGCACAGCGGCCGAGCCGGTGGAGCTGCGCGGCGTGATCGAAGGCGCCGTGGTGCTGCTCAGGAGCCGCTTCGCCGGCCGGCTGGATGCGCTGGCGATCACGCTGCCGCCGCCGGCGCTGAAGGTGATGGGCAACCGGCTGCGGCTGGAGCAGGTGCTGATCAACCTGTTCCAGAACGCGCTGGAGGCGCTCGACGGCCGCGACGACGCGAAAGTCGAGGTTTCGGCGACTGCGGCTGGCGATGACGTCGCGCTCATGGTCTTGGACAACGGCCCGGGCATCCCGCCCGCGATCCTGAAGTCGCTGTTCACGCCCTTCAACACCTCCAAGGAAAAAGGCCTCGGGCTCGGCCTCGTCATCTCCAAGGACATCGTCGCCGACTATGGCGGGCGCATCGAGGTTTCGAGCAGCGGCCAGGGCACACGCTTCACCATCCATCTGTCGAAAGCCGGCGCGGCATGACCAATCACGATCCAGCATCGGTCATCCTGATCGATGACGATAGCGATCTGCTCAAGGCGACAAGGCAGACGCTGGAGCTTGCCGGCTTTGCGGTGTCGGCCCACGCGGTGGCGAGCGAAGCGCTGGCGGCGCTCGACAGGAATTTCGCTGGGGTGGTGGTGTCGGACATCCGCATGCCGGAGATCGACGGACTGCAGCTTTTCGACCGCGTCTTGCAACTCGACCCCGATATACCCGTGATCCTGGTCACCGGCCACGGCGATATCGCGATGGCCGTCAAGGCGATCAAGGACGGCGCCTACGACTTCATCACCAAGCCTTTCGCCGCTGAGCGGCTGGCGCAGAGCGTTGCCCGTGCCGCCGAGAAACGCCGCCTGGTGATGGAAAACCGCGCCTTGCGCGAGGCGGCCGAGCAGGCCCAGGAAGGATTGCCGCTGATCGGCCAGACGCCGGCCATGGAGCGGCTGCGCCGGACATTGCGGCAGATCGCCGACACCGATGTCGACGTTCTGGTGACCGGCGAGACCGGCTCCGGCAAGGAGGTGGTGGCGAGCCTGCTGCACCGCTGGAGCCGACGCGCCAAGGGCAATTTCGTCGCGTTGAACTGCGGCACGCTGCCTGAGACGGTCATCGAGAGCGAATTGTTCGGCCATGAGGCCGGCGCCTTCACCGGCGCGCAGAAGAGGCGGGTCGGCCGTATCGAGCATTCAAGCGGCGGCACGCTGTTCCTCGACGAGATCGAAAGCATGCCGGCCTCGACGCAGGTGCAGATGCTGCGCGTGCTCGAAATGCGTGAGGTGACGCCGCTCGGCACCAATGAGGTGCGACCGGTCGACCTGCGCGTCGTCGCCGCCGCCAAGGTCGATCTCGGCAATGCCAGCCAGCGCGGCAATTTCCGCGAGGATCTCTATTACCGGCTCAATGTGGTGACGCTTTCGATCCCGCCGCTGCGCGAGCGGCGGGACGACGTGCCGCTGCTGTTCGGTTATTTCGCCGAGCGTGCTGCCGCCCGCTTCCGGCGCCCCGTGCCGGCGATCTCCGCCGCGGTCCAGCGCCATCTCGGCGAGCATGACTGGCCCGGCAATGTGCGCGAGCTTGCCCATTTCGCCGAACGCTTCGTGCTCGGGCTGGACGACGTTGCCGCTGCGTCTTCCCCTGCGGCAATGGAGATCGACACCTCCATGCCCTTGCCGGAACGGCTCGATCGTTACGAAGCCGAAATCATCCGCGAGACGCTTGGTCGCAATGACGGCGACGTGCGCCGCACCATCGAGGCGCTCGGCATTCCGCGCAAGACCTTCTACGACAAGCTGCAGCGGCACGGCATCGTGCGCAGCGATTTTTCCCGATAGATCAAGGCTGGAGACGGAGCATGATGTCGTCCGAAAACCGCTTCACACTTCTCGGCATCATGCTTCGGGAACCGCAACGCCGCTTCCGCCGTTGAACCTGACCGGGAAACCGTGGCACTCGGGCATCAGCCGGGCGGCGAACGCATCGCCGCGGCGGTGTTGCCGGGTTGCGCTCGTCAGGCGTTGATGGTTTGTTGCCGCTCAGCGGAGAACGAATAATGCGCGAATCCCTCGGTCAAGACGAATACGGCTCGACCAACCCCTTCGATCCGGACGACCTGCCCAATCTCAATGCGATGGGGCCGGCGATGGGCGGCGGCAATGATTTCGAGAAATACGCGGTCGCCGTCATCATCGTCTTCGGCGCGCTGATCATCGGCGGCCTGATGGCCGCCTCCATGTCGTTCGGCCACCGCAACGGCTTCCTGTTCGCGCTTGGCGGCGCCACGGCTGCCTGGATCTCGGGCAATGCGCTGCTGCTCGACCGGCCGCGCATCTATGCGCTGTTCGTCGCCATCGCCGCCGTGATGCTGATCGCTTCGACCATCACGCTGGTCGTCTGAGAAAAAATCCAGCTGCTTTGCGATAAAGCCAGGCCTCTGCGCATCAGATGGCCTCGGCTAGCGCGGTTCAGCGTTTCACGGAATCGCCGAACCGCTCTAAGTCTTTGTTTTTACGCAATTCCGGACGGAAAACCGCTACGCACTTTTCCTGGAATTGCTCTAGCGCTTCAGGCGCTTCGGCCTGCCATTCGACCACGTCGGCCTTGATCGGATGGTAAAGCATGCCCCGCTGCGGGAAGGCGGTATCGTCTTCGTGAAAATAAGCCGTCATCGAAGGGCGCCAGACGAACGTCCCCGGACTGAGATGGGGGTCCTTCGCCGCATTCAGATAATTTCTTCTCCTCCGGCGCCAGGGCACAAACGGCCCGTTCCCGCCGATGTCCTCGATCCTGAGACCATGAACGCGCGCAATCGTCGGCACGAGGAATTCGTAGTGCCCACTCCATTCGCCTGTCGAGAGCGCCTCCTCATAGATGTCAACCAAGCGTCTCGAAACGCGCATGATCGGCAGAAATCCCCTCGTGTGCCGTGATTTCGGGCACGGTCCATTTGCCAAGTTCCAGAATGCCCAGCGCGGATCGCGGCGACGGGTATTGAGCGTCGTCGTGAGCAAGTCCGCGCCATTGCTTGAAAACTGGCGGAAGAAATCGTGCCATCGGCCGGCAAAGTCGACGTCATATTCGAGAACCCAGACGAATTCCCGATTTGCAGACCTCATCAAAGGGAAGAGGACAATGTCCATATAGCCCATCGACAACTGCCCGTTGCTCATGGCTTGCCGCACGCGCACGGAGGTCGGGTCGATCTCGAATTCTCCTCGTCCGGCGACGAGGTCGCTCAACGTCCACGGATTATAGGCGAGCTGCCAGTCGATGATGTCCTCCGTTTCGCGGCGGAGGCGGTCAAAATGAGCCTGTATTCGATCGTTCAGCACGTGCGTTATGAAGATACCTGCCTGCCGGCCACCTGCCGATGGGTCGAGCAATGGCCGCTGAAACGCCGCGAAGCGAAAGGGATTCATCGACAGGCGATCCTTCGGAAAAGCTGCTTCCATCCCATGGGCGCCACCATGGGCGCGGGCGGCTCGTCATGGAGCCGAAGGGCCAGGGCCGATATGTCCGGATCATCCACCGGGCTAAATTCATAAAGGGTCGGATCGAAGTCCTCGTAGAGATATTGATACTTCATCAATTCGAACGCCCCGGGCTCCTTTCTCTCGTAGAATTCGAGCTTGCTGGCCCGCTGCTCGCGATTTCGTACAACCCAGTCGAAATGGTACATGTGGCATTCTGGAGGCGCGTACAAAACGTCGGATTCATTGAACGAGAAGCCCGGCGTGTGGATCTTCTTCTTGAATCTTACCGAATCGACGAGGAACCCTCTAAACTGAAAGTCTAGTGGCGGCAGATTGGGCAGATTCGCGGCAAAAACAGCTATGGAATCGATAACGGCTACGGCGCGGCGCGGAACGGCGACCACTGGTTTATCTGTCGGCGCGGCAACATCGCGCAGCCAGGTCAGCAGGGCAGGTGAGGGAAATTCATCGTCGTCCAACCGGAAAATACGCTTTGCGCCTGAAACGGCTGCAATCTTCGGCAGAATGCCTTCGACATAAGAAGCGCCCCACTTGACCGATAGCTTGGTGGCCGAGTCCACTCTGCGAAGCACATCTTCCATGTATCGCGGCGCTGAACGGCTATCGACGAAGTACCGAATTTCAATCCCCAGTCGTCGATATTCCTCGGCAATTATCAGACTGTGCGGCGCTCCGTCGCGCGTAGGAACCACCAAAGAAAAATTCTGACTCATTCATCGACCGCCGCCAAACCGCCGCCCACCAAACGGCCTCCGCATATCGCATACAGCGACAACGTCCGCTACTTCGCCTTCTAACGAATTTCTCATAAATCTTTAATTACCTGGGCATAGTGGCACCCAAGGCCCGATTGGCCGGCAGACCAACTGTCCTTCCGCACCCGAACAGCCCGTCCAGGGCGGACCACGCGCTCCATCCAGGCCCCGAGCCTAGTAACCCAGCGCTTCCCCCGCTGCCGCGCGGCTGTCGATGGCGCCGTTGTAGCGCGCGCCGCCACCCTTCTCGATTTCGCCGAGGCTCTTGCCGCCGACCAGAATGCCGGCGGCCTGCCCCCAGGTCTGGTCGCTCAGATCGAGATGATAGCCCATGCCGGCAAGCAGCCGCTCCGTGTCCGGCGAAAGCCCGAAAGGCTCGACATAGACCGTGTCCGGCAGCCATTGATGATGGATGCGCGGCGCGTCGATCGCCTGCTGGATGTCCATGCCGTGGTCGATGACGTTGACGATCGCCTCCAGCGTGATGGTGATGATGCGCGAACCGCCCGGACTGCCGATGACCATGAACGGCTTGCCGTCCCTGGTGACGATCGTCGGGCTCATCGAGGATAAAGGCGTCTTCTTCGGCTGGATGGCGTTGGCCTCGCCCTGGACCAGCCCGTAGAGGTTCGGTACACCGGGCTTCTGGGTGAAATCGTCCATCTCGTTGTTGAGCAGGATGCCAGTGCCGTCGGCGACGACCCCGGCGCCGAAGGAGCCGTTCAGCGTATAGGTGACCGCGACCGCGTTGCCGTCATTGTCGACGATCGAATAGTGAGTGGTTTCCTTCGACTCGCCGAAGCCCTTGGGCATCAGGTCCTTCGACACGCCGGCACGGAAGGGATCGATCTTGTCGCGAATGTCTTTCGCGTAAGCCTTGTCGAGAAGCTTCGACACCGGATTGTCGACGAAATCCGGGTCGCCCAGCGCCGAGTTGCGGTCGACATAGGCATGGCGCATGGCCTCGACCATGACATGGACCGTCTCGGCGGAACCCGGGCCGAGATAGTCGAGCGGATAGCCTTCCAGCACGTTGAGAATCTCGCAGATGATGACACCGCCGGAACTCGGCGGCGGCGAGGAGATGATCTCGTAGCCGCGGTAGGAGCAGGTCACGGGCTTCAGCTCGCGCACGGCATATTGCTCGAAATCGCCCTTGGCGAGGATGCCCCCCTTGGCGCCGCTCGCCTTGACGATGGCGTCGGCGATCGACCCTTTGTAGAAGGCGTCCGGCCCCTTTTCCGAGATCGCCGAAAGCGAGGCGGCAAGGTCCGGCTGAACGAGCTTCTCGCCGACGCCGTAGGGCTTGCCGTCCTTTTTCAGGAAGATGGCGGCGGCCGCGGGATCCTTCGCCAGCCGCGCGGCGCTGCCGGCGAAGGAAGCCGCGTCGCCCTGATTGAGCACGAAGCCGTCCTTGGCGTAGGCGATTGCCGGCGCCATCAGATCCTGCCTTGAGAGCGTGCCGTATTTCTCGCGCGCCATCTCGAAACCAGCCACCGAGCCCGGCACGCCGACGGCGAGATAACCGTCGAGGCTGGCGCCCTTCACCGGATTGCCGTCCTTGTCGAGATACATGGTCTTGGTGGCGGCGAGCGGCGCGCGCTCGCGGAAGTCGAGGAAGGTCGTGCGGCCGTCCTTCATGCGCACGGTCATGAAGCCGCCGCCGCCTATATTGCCGGCATTGGGATAGACCACGGCAAGCGCGTAGCCGACCGCGACAGCGGCATCGACCGCGTTGCCGCCTTTCTTCAGCACGTCGACGCCGACTTCGGTGGCGAGATGCTGGGCGGTCACCACCATGCCGTGCTCACCTTTGGCGGGAGCCGGTGAAGCGGCGAAGGCGATGGTCGATGGCGTGAGGGTAATTGCGAGCGAAAGGATGACGCCGATCAGCGTCCGACGAGTCAAGGGCATGGCGGTGCTCCTGGCGTTGGGGACGCCTAGGAAAGACCGTCAGGGCGAATTAGTCCAATAATAATTGAAGCAGCGAGAGAGACCCCCTCACCCGGATTGCCAAGTCGAATTGCAAGGGCAATTCGGGCAATCCGACCTCTCCCCCCGGGGAGAGGAGCTTGCGACGGTGTTGACCTCTTCTCCCCTGGGGAAGAAGGTGGCCGCGCAGCGGTCGGATGAGGGGGCCTGGCTCGGCCTATCAGACGATGCCGCCGCCACCGCCCGCAACCGCCGGCCGTTCCGCCGCGACCTTGGCCCGGTAACCGGCCTCACGATAGGCAGCGACGGGATCGACGGCGCCGCCGGTCCTCAGCCTCGCCATGGCGAGGATCGGCTCGACGTCGGTGCGGTAGGCAGCTTTCAAAGTCTGCGTCGCCATCAGCGCATCATTGGCGTCCTGAAAACCCTCAAGCGCCTTGCGGTCGACCAGCAGCGCCTGCGCATAGGCGCGCTGCACCTCGACCGCCGACAGCATCAGGCTTTCGATCGGGTCGGTGACGTTGTGGCTCTGGTCGAGCATATGGGCGGGGTTGAAGCCCTTGGCGCCCGAAAGCTCGGCGTCGACCAGCTCGTTGAAGACGAGGAACAGCCGGTAGGGATCGATGGACCCGGCGTCGAGGTCGTCGTCGCCATATTTCGAATCGTTGAAGTGGAAGCCGCCGAGCTTGCCGAACTGGATCAGCCGCGACACGATCATCTCGATGTTGACGTTGGGCGCATGATGGCCGAGGTCAACCAGGCAGAAGGCCTTGTCGCCTAACTCCCTGGCGATGATGTAGTTGGTGCCCCAGTCCTGCACGACCGTCGAATAGAAGGCCGGTTCGTACATCTTGTGCTCGGTGAACAGCCGCCAATCGTCCGGCAGGCCGGCATAGATCTCGCGCATGGCGTCGAGATAGCGCTCGAAGGCTCTTGCGAAATTGACCTGACCGGGGAAGTTCGAGCCGTCGCCGATCCACACCGTCAGCGCCTTGGAGCCCAGCGTCCTGCCGATCTCTATGCATTCGAGATTATGCTCGACCGCCTGATGGCGCGTGCCGGCATCGGCGTGTGACAGCGAGCCGAACTTGTAGGAGCGTTCCTGATCCTTCGCGTCGGAGAAGGTATTCGAGTTCATCGCGTCGAAGCCGAGGCCGAAGCGCGAGGCCGCCTGCTTCAGCCGGTTCGGATCGGCCTTGTCCCAGGGAATGTGCAGCGAGACGGTAGGTGTGGCCTGCGTCAGCTGGCTGATGACGGCGCAATCCTCGATCTTGTCGAAGATGTCGCGCGGCTCGCCGGCGCCGGGGAAACGGGCAAAGCGCGTGCCGCCGGTGCCGACGCCCCAAGACGGGATCGCCACGCCGAATTTCTCGACCTTGTCGCGGATCGCGTCGATGGCGATGCCACGCCGGTCGAGGCGTTCGCCGAGGGAGGCGTAGTCGCGCTCGAGGTCGGGTTTGCGCGCGGCGTTGTGGCTGGCGACGAGATCGGCGCGGATAATTGTTTCGGACACTGCGGTTCCTCCTAGGAATACGTTCGGCAGGCGCTGCCCCTCATCCGCCTGCGGCACCTTCTCCCCGTTGAACGGGGAGAAGGGAAAGCGCACCTAGCGCGTAAAGCTTTGCGCGTTGCCGGCGTCGACGTTGACGATGTTGCCGGTCGACTTGGCCGACATGCCAGAGGCAAAGAAGTAGATCGCCTCGGCGATGTCCTCCGGGAAAACCGAGCGCTTCAGCATCGAGCGCGAGCGGTAGTGTTCCTCGAGATCGTCGGTCGACATCTTGTAGGCTGCGGCGCGCTGTTCCTTCCACTCGCCGGTCCAGATCTTGGAGCCGCGCAGCACGGCGTCCGGATTGACGACGTTGACCCTGATCTGCGCTTCCGCGCCCTCCAGCGCGAGGCAGCGGGCAAGGTGGATCTCAGCCGCCTTGGCCGTGCAATAAGCGGACGCATTCGGCGAAGCGGCAAGCCCGTTCTTGGAGGCGACGAAGACGACATTGCCGCCGATCTTCTGGGCGCGGAACAGCCGGAAGGCCTCGCGCGAAACCAGGAAATAGCCGGTGGACAGGATGTCCATGTTCTTGTTCCACAAGGCCAGCGTGGTCTCCTCGATCGGCGCCGAGGAGGCGAGGCCGGCATTGGAGACGAGGATGTCGATGCCGCCGAACTCGACCGCCGTCTCAGCGAAGGCGGAAAGCACCTGCTCCTCGGAGGTGACATCGATCCGCACCGGACGGACGAAGTCTTTTCCGAACGCCTTCGACAGCTCTTCATTGGCGCTGGCCAATGCCGTCTCGTCGATATCGGCGAGCACAACGCAGGCGCCTTCGCGCAGCAGCCGGTTGGCGGTGGCGCGGCCGATGCCGCCGGCGCCGCCGGTGACCAGCGCGATCTGGCCCGCCAGCGCCTTCGGCTTCGGCAGGCGCTGCAGCTTGGCCTCCTCGAGCTGCCAGTATTCAATGTCGAAGGCTTCCTGCGCCGGCAGGCCGACATAGGACGAGACCGTCGAGGCGCCACGCATGACGTTGATGGCGTTGACGTAGAACTCGCCGGAGATGCGCGCCGTCGCCTTGTCGCCGGCGAAGGTGAACATGCCGACGCCGGGCATCAGATAGACCACGGCGTTGGGATCGCGGATGGCCGGCGAGTCCGGATGCTTGCAGCTGTCGTAGTAGGCCTGGTAGCCGACGCGGTATTCGGCAATGTCGTCGGCGAGCCGCGCGATGACGGCGTCGATATCGGGCTTTGCCGGATCGAACTCGATCACCAGCGGCCGGATCTTGGTGCGCAGGAAGTGGTCGGGGCATGAGGTGCCGAGCGCCGCCAGCGGCCGCAGGTCCTTGGAGTTCACGAATTCGAGCACGGCGGGCTGATCGTCGAAATGGCCGAGCTTGTGGCTCTTTTCAGAGATCAGGCCGCGGATCCTTGGCATCAGCTTGGCCGCGATGGCGCGGCGCGCCGGAGCATTGAGCGACTTGACCGCTTCACCGCCGAAGATTGCCACACCTTCCGACCGACGCTCGAACCATTCGATCGCCTGGTTGATCACCGAGATCGTCGTTTCGTAGCATTCCTTCGGCGTGTCGCCCCAGGTGAACAGGCCATGGCTTTCGAGCACCACGCCCCTGGCGTCGGGGTTTTCGAGGCAGAATTTCTCCAGCCACAGGCCAAGCTCGAAGCCCGGCCGCTTCCAGGGCAGCCAGCCGATGGCGTCGCCGAAGATCTCCTTCGTGATCGCCTTGGAATCCTTGGCCGCGGCGACCGCGATGATGGCGTCTGGATGCATGTGGTCGACGCAAGGCTTCGGCACGTAAGCGTGCAGCGGCGTGTCGATCGAGGCCGCGCGCGGATTGAGGTTGAAGGTGCAGTGGGGCAGGTAGCCCACCATCTCGTCCTCATGCTCGACGCCGCGATAAAGACTTTTGATGGCGCGCAGCTTGTCCATGTAGAGCGTGGCGAAACCGTCGAGCTTGATCGAGGCGCTGTCGCCGCCGGAGCCCTTGACCCAGAGGACCTCGACGTCCTCGCCGGTGAGCGGGTCCTTCTGCCAGACCTTCGACGAGGTGTTGCCGCCGCCATAGTTGGTGACGCGCTTGTCGGATCCTAGCGTGTTCGAGCGATAGACCAGGAGCTCGGGACCGCTCATCCCCTCGGCTTTTGCATCGTCCCACAGATTGGCGAGGCGCGAGCCGGAGCGCTTGTCGAGCATAGGTATCCTCCCTTGGAGCGCGAACGCCGCGCCCCTCATTTCTCGCCGGGAATGTCTACGCAAGCGCCGCACTTGTCAATCACAAACGATCAATATCAATCATATTGCACTGCACAATGAAAATATTTGATCGGAAATGATTGACACTGCGCGTTTTCTAAGGCCTGATGCCTGGGCAGGGAGGAACCATGCACGAGAAAGAGCGCCACAGGATCATTCTGTCCGCCGTCCAGGAAAAGCCTGTGGTGACGGTTCAGGAGATGGTCGAGCTGACGGACTCCTCCGAAGCGACGATCCGGCGCGATATCGCGGCGCTGCATGTCCAGAAGCGCCTGCGTCGCGTGCGCGGCGGCGCCGAGGCGATCTCGCCGCCGCAGTTCATCGGCCTTGCCGGCCGGCCCTTCTCCGTCAACGAAACGCTGAACGCCGCGCAGAAGCGGGCGATCGCGCGGGAAGCGGTCAACCTTTGCACGGACGGCGAGCCGATCATCATCAATGGCGGCACCACCACCTTCCAGATGGTGCATTTCCTGACCGGACGCCGCATGCCGATCTTCACCAACTCGTTCCCGATCGCCGAGCATCTGCTCAAGCACTCCAAGAACACGGTGATGCTGTCGGGGGGCACAATCTACCGCGAGCAGAACATCATCCTGTCGCCCTTCGACAATGACGTGACGCGCAACTTCTATGCGCGTCGCATGTTCATGGGCGCGCAAGGGTTGGGCCCGCTCGGGCTGATGGAAGGCGACCCGCTGCTGATCCAGGCCGAGCAGAAATTGATCGACCAGGCCGACGAGCTGGTGGTGCTGGTCGATTCCTCGAAATTCCGCATGCGCTCCAGCCTGATCCTGTGCGGGCTGTCGCGCATCGCGACCGTGATCACCGACGATGGTATCGAGGACCGCGAGGCCAAGATGCTCGAAACGGCGGGCGTGGCGCTGATCGTCGCCCGCAGACAGTCAAGCGAGAAGGAAGAATCTTCACTGCAGGCCTGAGGAAAACTCACGCCCGCAGCGGCGATGGAATGCAACGCTCAAGGGAGGATATTCGATGAGCTTTTTGAAGAAACTGCTGGTCACGGCGGCCTTTTCCGCCGCCATGTTCGTGAATGCCGCCTATGCCGAGAACGTCAAGATCGCGCTGGTGGTGAAGTCGCTCGGCAACGGCTTCTTCGACGCCGCCAACAAGGGCGCCGAGGAAGCGGCCAAGGAACTGGGCGATGTCGACGTCATCTACACCGGCCCGACCAAGGCGACCGCCGAAGCGCAGATCGAAGTGATCAATTCACTGATCGCGCAGAAGGTCAACGCGATCGCCGTTTCGGCCAATGACGCCGACGCGCTGGTGCCGGTGCTGAAGAAGGCGATGGAGCGCGGCATCACCGTCATCTCATGGGATTCCGGCGTCGCCAAGGAAGGCCGCCAGCTCCACCTCAATCCGTCCGACACCGGCCTGATCGGCGAGACCATCATCAAGCTCGCCGCCGACTACCTGCCGGAAGGCGGCGATGTCGCGATCCTGTCGGCCTCCTCGACGGCGACGAACCAGAACGCCTGGATCGAAGCGGCCAAGAAAGTGCTGCCGGAGAAGTTCCCGAAGATCAAGCTGGTCGCCACCGTCTATGGCGATGACGACTCGGCCAAGAGCACCGACGAAGCCAAGGGCCTGTTGAAGTCCTACCCGAACCTCAAGGCGATCATCGCGCCGACCACAGTTGGTGTTGTAGCGGCTGCGCAGGTCGTCACCGACGAGAACCTGATCGGCAAGGTCAACGTCACCGGCCTCGCCCTGCCGTCGGAGTTCAAGAAGTTCATCGACAATGGCGCCAGCCAGGCGGTTGCGCTGTGGAACCCGATCGATCTCGGCTATTCGGCGATCTATCTCGCCCATGACCTGGCGGTGAAGAAGGAAGAGGCGAAGCCCGGCGCCACGCTGTCGATCGGCCGCGTCGGCAAGGTGACGCTCGACGACACCAACTCGGCCGCGATGGCTCCGCCCTTCCAGTTCGACAAGACCAACATCGAGAAGTTCTCGAAGATCTACTGATCCTGGTCGACTTAACGCTCATGCGGCGGGACAACTGTCCCGCCGCATCCTCAAACGGACCTTCTCTCAGGGCCTGATACGATATGGACACGACAGCCCAGCGCAAAGCGGAGACGGAGCGACCCCAGCCCTCCGGCCCCTCCCAAAGCGCCTCTCCGCGCCTGACGCTGTCGGGCATCTCCAAGAGTTTCCCGGGCGTGCGCGCGCTGCACAATGTCAGCCTGTCGCTCTATCCGGGCCAAGTCACCGCGCTGATCGGCGAGAACGGCGCCGGCAAGTCGACGCTGGTCAAGATCATGACCGGCATCTACCAGCCCGATTCAGGCGAGATCGGCATTGACGGCCAGGCCACGACGCTGCCCAGCGCGCATGCCGCCTTCGGCCACGGCATCACCGCCATCCATCAGGAAACCGTGCTGTTCGACGATCTTTCGGTCGCCGAAAACATCTTCCTCGGCCACGCGCCGCGCACCCGCTTCGGCACCATCGACTGGCGCACCATGCGCAGACAAGCCCGCGAGGTGCTGGAGACGATGCGCGCCGGCCATATCGACGCCGACGCGCGACTGAAGGACCTCGGCATCGCCAACAAGCACCTCGTGGCTGTCGCCCGCGCCATGTCGATCGACGCGCGCATCGTCATCATGGACGAGCCGACCGCGGCGCTTTCGATGAAAGAAATCGAGGAGCTTTTCCTGCTCATCGAATTCCTGAAGAGCGAAGGCAAGGCCGTGCTCTTCATCAGCCACAAGTTCGACGAGATCTACCGCATCGCCGACCGCTACACCGTCTTCCGCGACGGCGAGATGGTCGGCGAAGGCCTGCTCAAGGACACCGGCCAGAACGAGATCGTGCGCATGATGGTCGGCCGCAACGTCGACCACATCTTCCCGCAGCGCGAGCCGAAGATCGGCGCGCCGGTGCTGTCCGTCTCCGGCCTGTCGCATCCGACCGAATTCGACGATATCGGTTTCGAGCTGCGCAAGGGCGAGATCCTCGGTTTCTACGGGCTGGTCGGCGCCGGCCGCAGCGAGGTCATGCAGGCGATCGCCGGCATCACGCGCACCAGCCGGGGCGCGATTTCGCTGGACGGCCAGACGATCGCGCCGAGATCGGCGGCCGACTCGATCGAGGCCGGCATCGTCTATGTGCCGGAAGAACGCGGCAAGCAGGGCGTGGTGATCGGCCTGCCGATCTTCCAGAACGTGTCGCTGCCATCACTGGCGCGCACCTCGAAATCCGGCGTGCTGAGCCTGGCGGAAGAATTCTCGCTCGCCCGCTCCTACACCGAGCGGCTCGATCTGCGCGCCTCATCGCTCAGCCAGGATGTCGGCACGCTTTCCGGCGGCAACCAGCAGAAGGTGGTCATCGCCAAATGGCTGGCCACAACGCCCAAGGTGATCATCCTCGACGAGCCGACCAAAGGCATCGACATCGGCTCCAAGGCCGCCGTGCACGGCTTCATGGCCGAGTTGGTCGCGCAAGGCCTTTCGGTGATCATGGTCTCGTCGGAACTGCCCGAAATCCTCGGCATGTCCGACCGCGTCGTGGTCATGCGCGAAGGCCGCATCGCGGCGACGTACGACAACAAGGGGCTGGACGCCGAAACGCTGGTTCGAACGGCAGCGGGGATCGCGGCATGAAGAGCTTCCTCAAATATCGCGAGATCTGGCTGCTTGCCGGCATCGTCGTGCTGATCGGCCTGATCTCGACGCGCTTTCCGGGCTTCGCCGACCCGGCCAATCTGCGCCAGGTGTTCAACGACACCTCGATCCTGATGATCCTGGCGCTCGGACAGATGGTGGTGATCCTGACGCGATCGATCGACCTGTCGATGGCGTCCAACCTCTGCTTCACCGGCATGGTGGTGGCGATGCTCAACGCCGCGCATCCGGCGATCCCGATCCCGGTGCTGATCGTGATCGCATTATTGGTTGGCCTGGTGCTCGGCGCGATCAACGGCTTGCTGGTGTGGCGGCTGAACATCCCGTCGATCGTGGTGACGCTGGGCACGCTCACCATCTATCGCGGCGCCACCTTCGTCATCTCGGGCGGCGCCTGGGTCAACGCCGACCAGATGAGCCCCGCCTTCATCAACTTCCAGCGCGCCGCCTTCCTCGGCCTGCCGGTGCTGTCGTGGATCGCCATCATCGTGATCGCGCTGTTCTTCCTGGTGATGACGCGGACCGCGATCGGCCGCTCGATCCACGCCATCGGCGTCAACCCGACCGCCTCGGTCTATGCCGGCATCGATGTCGGCCGCACCAAGTTCATCGTCTTTTGCATTTCCGGCATGATCGGCGGGCTCGCCGGCTATCTGTGGATCTCGCGCTACGTGATCGCCTCGGTCGAGGTCGCCAACGGCTATGAGCTCAACATCATCGCGGCCTGCGTCATCGGCGGCATTTCGATCGCCGGCGGCATCGGCTCGGTCGGCGGCGCGGTGCTGGGCGCGCTGTTCCTCGGCATCATCTCCAACGCACTGCCGGTCATCAACATCTCGCCCTTCTGGCAGATGGCGATCTCGGGCAGCGCCATCATCCTGGCCGTGGTGCTCAACGCGCGCGGCGAACGCCGGCAGGGTCGCATCATCCTCAGAAAGGCGGAAGCGGCATGACCGACGCCCCTCACCCGCGCCATATCCCCGACCGGCTCGACAAGCCGCTGTCCTCGGCGATCTTCTCCTGGGAGGCGCTGCTCGTCGTCATCGCGGTCGCCATCTTCGCTGTGAACAGCTTCGCCTCGCCCTACTTCCTCGACCCGTGGTCGCTGTCGGACCTTACCTTCAACTTCACGGAAAAAGGGCTGATCGCTTTAGCCATGGCGCTGCTGATCATCTCCGGCGAGATCGACCTTTCGGTCGCGGCGATCGTGGCTTTAGCCTCGACGATGATGGGCATGGCCGTGCAGGCCGGCGCCGGCACGCCGGTGCTGGTGGCGATCGGCATCGTCGTCGGCTTGGGCTGCGGCGCCTTCAACGGGCTGCTGGTCACCCGCCTCGGCCTGCCTTCCATCGTCGTCACCATCGGCACGATGAGCCTATTCCGCGGCATCGCCTTCATCATCCTCGGCGACCAGGCCTACAAGGGCTATCCGGAAAGCTTCGCCTCCTTCGGCCAGGGTTACGTCTGGTGGGTCTTCTCGTTCGAGCTGGCGCTGTTCCTCGTCGCGGCTTTGATCTACTGGTTCGTGCTGCACCGCACGGCTTTTGGCCGTCGCGTCTTCGCCATCGGCAACAATCCGGTCGCCTGCCAGTTCTCCGGCGTGCGCGTTGCCCGCATCAAGTTCATCCTGTTTTGCCTGACCGGGCTGATGTCGGGCATAGCCTCTGTGCTGATCACGTCGCGGCTCGGTTCGACGCGGCCGTCGATCGCGCAGGGCTATGAGCTGGAAGCCATCACCATGGTGGTGCTGGGCGGCGTCTCGATCCTCGGAGGCGCCGGCAGCATCCTCGGCGTCGTGCTTGCCGCCTTCATCATGGGGCTGGTGACGTTCGGGCTCGGCCTGCTCAACGTGCCGGGCATCGTCATGTCGATCTTCATCGGCCTGTTGCTGATCATCGTCATTGCGCTGCCGATCGTCTGGCGGCGACTGCGCGAAGGGCGCTTCGCCTGATGGAAAAATACGCCTTCAAGATGAAGCTCAATCCCGGGATGAAAGCCGAATACAAGCGTCGCCATGACGAGATCTGGCCTGAGCTGGTGGCGCTTCTGAAGCGGGCCGGCGTCTCCGACTATTCGATCCACCTCGACGAGGAGACCGACATCCTGTTCGGCGTGCTTTGGCGCCGTGACGATCACGACATGGCGGACTTGCCCAAGCATCCGGTGATGCAGCGCTGGTGGGCGCATATGGCCGACGTCATGGAAACCAAAGCCGACAACGAACCGGTGGCGGTGCCGCTGGAAACGTTGTTCCATATGGCATGATCCGCCACGTCGCCGTCATCGACATCGGCAAGAGCAACGCCAAGGTGGCGCTGGTCGATCTCACGACGCTGAGCGAAATTGCGCTGCGCCGCACGGCGAACTCGCCGGTGCGGCACGCGCCCTACCCGCACCACGATGTCGAGGCGCTGTGGACGTTCATCCTGAACAGCCTGACCTATCTCGACGGCGAACGGCGGATCGACGCCATTTCGATCACCACGCATGGCGCGACCGGCGCGCTGGTGGACGCCTCAGGCGAACTGGTGCTCCCGGTGCTCGACTATGAGTTCGACGGTCCCAATTGGCTTGCGGCCGACTACGACGCCGTCCGCCCCCCCTTTGCCGAGACCGGCACGCCGCGGCTGCCGATCGGCCTCAATCTCGGCGCGCAGCTCTTCTGGCAGCAGAAGTGGTTCCCAGCGGAATTCGCCAGGGCCGCTGCGATGCTGATGTACCCGCAATATTGGGCGCTGCGGCTGACCGGCGTCGCAGCCAACGAGGCGACGTCGCTCGGCTGCCACACCGATCTGTGGAACCCCTGGACCTCCGACTATTCCTCGCTGGTCGACAAGATGGGGTGGCGCCAACTGATGGCGCCGGTGCGGCCGGCAAAAGACCGGCTTGGTCCAATCCTGCCAGCGCTTGCGCGACGCACCGGGCTCGACGAGCAGACTCCGGTGTTCTGCGGACTGCACGATTCCAACGCCTCGCTGTTGCCGCATCTGTTGTCCGATCGGCCGCCCTTCTCGGTCGTTTCGACCGGCACATGGGTGGTGTCGATGGCGGTTGGCGGCAGGACGGTGGAACTCGACCCGGCACGTGACACGCTGGTCAATGTCAACGCGCTCGGCGATCCGGTGCCTTCGGCGCGCTTCATGGGTGGACGCGAGTTTTCGCTGCTGACCGAGGGCCAGCCACAGGAATGGAGCGAGGCCGATATTGTCGCCGTTCTGGCGCGGCAGGCCTTGCTGCTGCCTTCCACCCAACAGGGCTCCGGGCCTTTCCCGCACCGCGACGCACAGTGGGCCAATGCCGACGACCTAACCCCCGGCCAGCGCTTCGCCGCCATTTCGTTCTACCTGGCGCTGATGACCGCGACCTGCCTGGAGCTGATTGGCGGCGACGGGCCGACAACCGTCGAGGGACCGTTCGCGCAAAACCCGCTTTTCAACTGCATGCTGGCGGCAGCGACGGGACGACCGGTCGCTACGTCGGAGACCTCGACGGGCACCAGCATCGGGGCGGCATTATTGGCCTCAGATGGTGTGACCGTGATGAGCAAGGGTGAGCGCACCGCACCGCCAGTCGAGCGCGCCTGGGGCGAATACGTGTTGGCGTGGCAGCAGGCCGTGAAGCTCTAAGCCGGCTCAGCGCGCCGTCCCGTAAAGCAGTCCCCGCGGGTCGATCTGCGGCTTGCGGCCGGCGACGACGTCGGCCAGGAATTGGCCGGAGCCGCAGGCCATGGTCCAGCCGACATGGCCGTGGCCGGTGTCGAGATAGAGATTGCGGTATTTCGCCTGGCCGATCACCGGCACCGAGTTCGGCATCATCGGCCTCAAGCCGGCCCACAGCACGGCCTTCTTCTCGTCGAAGGCACCCGGGAAAAGATCCTTGCCGGTTTCCAGGATGGTCCTGAAATCGCCGGGCTTGAAGCTGCGGTCGAAACCGGTGAATTCGGCCGTCGAGGACATGCGCAGGCGATTGCCGAGCCTCGAATAGCCGATCAGCCGATCCTCGTCGGCGCCGCCCATGGTCGGCCCCTTGCTTTCGTCCTCCAGGGGAATGGTCGCCGTATAGCCCTTCACCGGATAAACCGGCAAGTCGATGCCGTAACGTCGGCCGAGCAAGCCGCTTTCCGGTCCCATGGAGATGACGACGGCGTCGCCTGTGACCGGCCCTGCCGAGGTGATGACCGCCCGCACACGGTCGCCCTCGATGTCGAGACCCTGGATCGTCGTGCCGAACAGGAATCTGACGCCGAGCTTCTCGGCGGCATAGGCGGCGAGCCTGTCGGTGAACTGCTTGGAATCGCCGGTCTGGTCGATCGGCGAATAGATGCCGCCGGCGATCTTTTCCTTCACGCCGGCAAGGCCCGGCTCCAGCTCGACCAGGCGCTCGCGGCCGACAATCTCGATCGGCAGGCCGTGCTCGCCGAGATAGCGGTAATTGTCGGTGCCGGTGTCGAGGCTCTTCTGCGACCGGAAAAAGTAGAGAATGCCCTTCTTGCGCTCGTCGTAATGGATGCCGGTCTCCTCCGACAGTTGATTGATGCACGCGCGCGAGTGGAGCGCCAGTCTCAGCTTGATGTCGGTGTTGGCGCGCAGCCGCTTGATCGTGCATTCGCGCAGGAAACGCAGGCTCCAGGCATAGAAATACGGATCGAGGCGCAGCCTCACCTTGATGCCGAGATCGTGATTCCAGAGCGCGCGCAGGAAGGTTTTCAGCGCAGCCGGCGAGGCCCAGGCGGTGGCGTCGCCCGGCGACACCAGACCGGCATTCGACTGGCTGGTGCCCCGCGCCGCCGCTTCATGGCGCTCGATCACCGTCACCTCATGACCGTCTTTGGCCAGATAGTAGGCGGCCGCCGTGCCAACCACGCCGGCGCCGAGAACCAGGACCTTCATGCCATCCCCCTCAAGGATCGTGCCGGGCGGCACGCTTCTGCGCACCGCTCCGGCTATCCCTTAACGCCTCTGCAGAGGTCGCACGAGCCCTTGGCCCAACAGATGGACTATTTGTCTTGACGCAATTCCGGACGGAAGGCTACGGCGAAGTCGCCGAGCCTGACCGCTACACACTTTTCCTGGAATTGCTCAGTTTCGAACCGAGTTCTTGGTCGTCAGAATGCGCTCCCACGCCAACGCATCATTGACGATCAGGTCGAGATCGTCGCGCTGCGGCGTCCAGCCGAGCTCCTTGCGGGCGAGCTCGGAATTGGCGACCACCGCGGCGGCGTCGCCCGGCCGGCGGTCCCCCATACGCACATCGAAGTCATGGCCGAAGGCGCGGCGCACGCTGTCGATCACTTCCAGCACCGAATAGCCATGGCTGTAGCCGCAATTGGCGACGAGGCTACTCCCGCCGTCGCGCAGCCGCTGCAGCGCCAGCCGGTGCGCGGCGGCGAGATCGCTGACATGGATATAATCGCGCATGCAGGTGCCGTCCGGCGTCGGATAATCATTGCCGAAGACCTGCATGAAGGGGCGCTTGCCGAGCGCGGTCTCGCAGGCGACCTTGATCAGATGCGTGGCGCCGGGCGTCGACTGTCCGGTGCGGCCCTTCGGATCGGCGCCGGCAACGTTGAAATAGCGCAGTGCCGTATAGCGGATGTCGTGCGCCAGCGCCGCATCGCGCAGCATCCATTCGCTCATCAGCTTGGAGAGGCCATAAGGCGATTCCGGCGCAAGGCGGGCATCCTCGCGCACCGGCTCCAGCCCGGCGCCGCCATAGACGGCGGCAGTGGAGGAGAAGATGAAGTGCGGCACGCCTTCACGCACCGCGGTTTCGATCAGCGTGCGGGTCTTGCAGGTGTTGTTCTCGTAGTAGCCGAGCGGATCGGCGACCGATTCCGGCACCACGATCGAGCCGGCGAAATGGATGATGGCGTCGACCTTGTTTTCGCGGATCACCTGGCCGACCAGTTCCTTGTCGGCGACGTCGCCGATCACGAGCTTTGCCTCGGGCGCCACCGCCCATTCGAAGCCGGTGGAAAGCCGGTCGAGCACCACGACGCTCTCGCCGGCGTCGAGCAGCTCCCAGACCATGTGGCTGCCGATATAGCCGGCACCGCCCGTCACCAAAACCGTCATTTTCTACCTCGCTGATCAAGATTTATCGGAAACTGTCTCAACAGCCACCGTGCTGGAAACCCCGCCGCAAGCCCGCTAAAGCCTATGTCGTTCCCCCAAAACCGCTGTGCACTTTTGGGCGATATGCATACGCCTCCCCATAATGTTAAGTCCGTAACAGTTCCTCCCGTCCGAGGCATCGTACTGAAACAAAGCTGCTTCAAACAGCCGGGAATAGGCCACGATCCGGCATCGTTAGGAACAGGGCCGGGGCGTGGCATTTTGACCGGTGGGGTCCGGTGGACGTGGCATGGGCCAGTGACTATGATCCGCCGCAAAATTGGGAAGCCGACATGAATTACCAGCGGTTCTTCGAGGATGCGATCGACCAGCTCCACGCCGAGCGTCGCTACCGCGTTTTCGCCGACCTCGAGCGCATCGTTGGCAAGTTCCCGCGCGCCATCTGGCGTTCCAACGGCCGCGCCCAGGAAATCACCGTCT